>DAICZL010000277.1 GCA_027311165.1 bacterium | reverse complement strand
ATGTTGACCCGCGCGGCCAGCCAGTCCGATCCGCCATTGTCGGGATGGGCCTTGCGCATCAGCCGCAGATAAGCGGCGCGGATCGCCGCCTCGCTGGCGCCCGGCGCCAGGCCGAGCACGGCATGGGCCTCCTCCACCGTCATCCTGCCGCCGGCTTGCGGCGGCGGCCCGGTGTCCCCGCTGCCTTGCGCCGAGCCGCCCTGGCCGGCACCGCGCCAGCGCTGCCAGATCGCCGGTCCGAACAGCAGCAAGCCGGAGACCGCCAATCCCCCCCGGCCGGTCAGGACCAGCAGCAGCGCCAGCACCGCCCCGCCCAGCGCCAGCATCCAGACCAGCAGCGATTTCAGCGTTGCGACATCCGCCCGCTCGAAGCCGCGCAAGAGCGCCAGCAGCAGCAGCAGCACCGCCCCGCCCAGCAACAGGGCCATCAGCCGGCCTCCCCGCTCCCGATCCGCGCCATCCTGCCGCCGCCGCCTCGGACCGCGCGCCTCAGCCGGGCCTGGCTGAGGCCTTCCGGTCCAGTTCCTGGGCCTGCACCACCGAGAGCGCGCTGAGATTGACGATCCCGCGCGCCGTCACGCTCGGCACCAGCACGTGCAGCGGCCTGGACATCCCCAGCAGCATCGGCCCGATCGGCAGCCCGTCGGCGGCCGCCTTCAGCAGGTTGAAGGCGATGTTGGCGGCATCCAGCGTCGGCATCACCAGCAGATTGGCCGTGCCGGTCAGCCGGCTGTCGGGCACCGCGCGGTTGCGGATCGCCTCGTTAAGCGCCGCATCGGCGTGCATCTCGCCGTCGATCTCAAGCTCGGGGGCCCGCGCGCGGATCAGCGCCAGCGCCCGGCGCATCTTCTGCGAGCTGTCCGACTCGCTCGACCCGAAGCTGGAATGGGAGACCAGCGCCGCCTTGGGGATGATGCCGAATTCCCACACCGCGTCGGCGGCGAGCAGCGTCATCTCGGCCACCTGCTCGGCGGTGGGGTCGAGCACCACGGAGGTGTCGCAGACGAACAGCGCGCCGGCCTGCAGGATCAGGCAGGACAGGGCATAGGCACGCTCCACCCCCGGCCGCAGCGGGATCACCGGCAGCACGTAGCGCATCTGCCGCCACCAGTTGCCGGTGCCGCCGCAGATCGCCGCATCCGCCAGGCCCGCATGCAGCAGCATCACCGCAGCGACGCTGTAACTGGTGCGCACCAGCTTCGCCGCCGCCGCCGGCGGCACCCCACGCCGGCCGACCAGGCCCTGATACTGCTCGATCAGCGGGGCGAACACCGCCTCATCGTCGTTCGGGTCCAGCACCCGCACGCTGTGGTCGAAATCCATCCGCAGGCCCATGGCCCTGGCCCGCGCCTCGATCACCGCGCGCCGGCCGAGCAGGATCGGCACGGCCAGGCCCTCGTCGAGCAGGGTCTGGACCGCGCGCAGCACCCGCTCGTCCTCGCCCTCGGCATAGACCACGCGCCTCGGCGACTGCCGCGCCGCCTCGAACACCGGGCGCATCACCTGGCCGGAGCGATAGACGAAACGCTCCAGATCGCGCCGGTAGGCGTCGAAATCGGCGATCGGCCGGCGGGCGACACCGCTCGCCATCGCCGCGCGGGCGACCGCGGGGGCGATCTCCAGGATCAGCCGCGGATCGAACGGCTTGGGGATGATGTAGCCGGGGCCGAACACCGGGGGCGCGCCGCCATAGGCGGTCGCCACCGCCTCGCTGGCCGCCACCCGCGCGAGCGAAGCGATCGCCTCCACCGCGGCCAGTTTCATCGCCTCGTTGATGGTGCTGGCACCGACATCGAGCGCGCCGCGGAAGATGAACGGGAAGCACAGCACGTTGTTGACCTGATTGGGATAGTCGCTGCGGCCGGTGGCGACGATCGCATCCGGCCGGGCGGCGCGCACCGCTTCGGGCAGGATCTCCGGATCGGGGTTGGCGAGCGCCAGGATCAGCGGCCGGGGCGCGAACAGCCTGAGCCATTCCGCCTTCAGCACCCGCGGCGCCGACAGGCCGAGGAACACGTCCACCCCCGCCAGCACGTCCTCGAGCGTCTTCGCCTCGGTGGTCCTCGCATAGCGTGCCATGTTGGGCTGCATGCCGGCGCGGTCGGCGCGCACCACGCCCTGGACATCGGTCAGGGTGACGTTCTCCACCGCGAGTCCCATCGCCACCAGCAGATCGACGCAGGCGAGCGCCGCCGCCCCGGCGCCGGAGGTGACCAGCCGCACCTGCTCCAGCGTCTTGCCCTGCAGTTCCAGCCCGTTGCGCACCGCCGCGGCGACCGTGATGGCGGTGCCGTGCTGGTCGTCGTGGAACACCGGGATCTTCATCCGCCGGCGCAGCTCAGCCTCCACCACGAAGCATTCGGGGGCCTTGATGTCCTCGAGATTGATCGCCCCGAAGGTCGGCTCCAGCGCCGCCACCACGTCGCAGAACAGGGCCGGATCGGCGGCGTCCACCTCGATGTCGAACACGTCGATCCCGGCGAATTTCTTGAACAGGACGGCCTTGCCCTCCATCACCGGCTTGCCGGCGAGCGGGCCGATATTGCCCAGGCCGAGCACCGCGGTGCCGTTGGAGATCACCGCGACCAGGTTGCCGCGCGCGGTGTAGTCATAGGCGGCATCCGGGTCGGCGACGATCGCCTCGCAGGCCGCGGCGACCCCGGGGGAATAGGCGAGCGAGAGGTCGCGCTTGGTGGCCATCCGCTTGGTCGGCTCGATCTGGAGCTTCCCCGGGCGCGGCAGCCGGTGATAGTCGAGCGCCGCCTTGCGGAAATCCTCGTCCATATTCATTTCCCCCCGGGCGCATCTTCCCCCGGACTTCGCCGATCAGATTGGGCGGGTGCGGCGAGGCTGGCAACGGGGCAGGCGCAGGCGAGGGTTCCGGCCCCATGGAACGGGGTCCGGGGCGCCGGCGGGGTCGAGGGGATCGCCCCTGACCTTGCCCGCCGGTGCCGCGACGTGTTCAGACCGTTCAGGTCTCGGTCAGTCGAGGCTGCGCGTCATCAACAGGCGCGTGGATCTTTGACGCGTTTGGAACCGGAGGTTTTGGAGGTGTGGGTGCACTGGTGCCATCGCAAAGTGGTTTTTGACGGGTTGCGAAGTGCCGCCTCGGTGCCGGATCCGCGGGTTCGGAACGACCGATCGTGGCGGGGAGCCGCCAGACCGCTCTGGAGTAGGCGTGTAGGTAACCGGACACTTAGTGCGAGCGGACATGCCGACGGGTCACGTGTCCTGCGGCTCGTGATAGGCATTAGGTACACATGAACCGGGACTCTGCGCTAAAGCAAGCAAGGGTGGAGGTCTCTTTTGCACCCCATCGCTTCAATCAGTTGCGATTTAAGGTGAAATTCCTATTCCCTGATGGTGAGGTGAGCGAGTGCACCCCACCCAGCGCCGGCCCGATTCTACTGCGCGGTCCGGTCCGAGAGGTTGACCGTTACATTGTCGTCCGGCGTCTTCATGCCAGCACCATCGGAGGCCGGATGATATTCGATCGTCAGGGCCTCGCTGTTCACGATAATGCGCAGATAGCCGTAATCGGCATCGTCATAACTCTCCAGCACCACCTTATCGGTGTTTTGGCCGAAATTCTGGATCGTCTGCGGTGTGCGCAGCGCCGTGCCGCCCCTCTGTTTCGACAGTTTTGCCAGGCCGTGGCCGCCATTTCCGCAAATGATGTAGGGAATTTGGGTGTTGCCATGGTGGCGGGTGAAACGCTGATAGTTGTGGGCGTGCGCTGAGAGCACCGCGTGCGGCCAGACCCCCGTTTCGTCACATACGGCGTCGATCTGTGCCAACATGTCTATGCTCCAGCCATGTTTAGAGCCGGCGGTGTAGGCGGGGTGATGGTGCGCAATGATCAGCGCGCCCGCATAATTTTCGTTAGCGCAGCGTGTCAGCGCGGCCGTCAAATAAGTGAGCTGGGAATGGCCCAGCTCGTCACTTGCGATCACGCCGGGGTCTTCCAGCGTATTGGAATACAGGCAGAGAAATCGGACGAAGGGCGCGTCAAACGTAAAAAAAACGCCAGGCTGGATTTGCGCAGTGCGGGAAAGCCCGCCCGCCTCTTCCGTCACGACGAAGTCGGTCTGACAAAAATTATTCAGGTACGCTTGCAGGCTCGGGACATCCACGCCAGGTGCCACCATGCCGTCGTGGTTGCCGGCCAGCGCGATGATCGGCGCCGGGTAATCACGGTACGGTTCGTAAAACTGGTCGTAATAATATTGGTTCTCGCCGAACGAATATATTACGTCTCCGAGATGGAAGAAGAATTGCGGGATGTCGGCGTCATTCTCCTCAGTGAAATCGGCGGTCATTTTGTCGGCAACCAGGCTCTGCGTCTCCGGGCCGCGGGTGCTGCCGGTGTCGCCGGTGGAATGGAAGACGATCTGGCCAGCTTCCGTCAGCCGCGTGGTGATGGTGTTATCCCCAATCACTTTCGCGAGTGTCAGGACAGGTTCCGGGCTGGTGTCGGAATAGCCGCGCGGCAGCGGAAACGGGATGGGCTTGAGTTTATGCTCGCGGTTCAGCGCATCAATTGATCTGTAGGCGGCCCTGTCGGAGCCATGTCTGACGGAAAATTTGGTCGGATCGTCCGTTGGATACGGCTGTGCATAGACCGGGTGGCTAATCTCGACCGGCGCGCCTGTGTTGCCCGGCGCAACTGGCGCGGTGTCCGGCGCCGCGTCATCGGCGGACGCCACGGGTTTGGCCTTGTGGCCGCTATGTCTGGTGGGTTTGCGTGACATGACGAAATCAACCCCCGTTTGTTGCGGACATTAATGCCCCATATCACATGTTTTGGTAATGACAGATTCGTTGCAAATTTAATCGCTTATCGTCAATTCATTAACCAATACGACCCCCATCGTCCCAGCGCGCGCCCACAAGGCTGGGCGGGCGTGGACGGATGGCAGACATGTCGTGGGTACCGGCGGCAAGATTGCCAAGTAGGTTTTTCTCGGCCTGAGAGGGCGGATCAGCTTATCGATTATGACTGCGCTTTCGTTGCGTTGGCATCCATAACGCATCTCCCCATCCGCCTGGCATTCCCGAGCCGGCGATCGACAAAATGATGTCTCAGCAAGCTGTGGGGTGGGCGCTCATTCCCCCTCCCCCGCTTTCATCGGCGTTCACCCTACCAGTGTATTTTCCGTGGTCTTTCCGGGGCGCGGCAGCCGGTGATAGTCGAGCGCCGCTTTGCGGAAATCCTCGTCCATGCGCATCTCCCGCCGGGCGCATCTCCCGCCGGCCTTCGGGGCCAGATTGGGCGGGGTGCGGCGAGGCTGGCAACGGGCAGGCGAAGGCGCGGGGGGCAGGCGAATGCGCGGGCTTCGCCCCCGCGGACTGGGGTTCGGGG
>DAICZL010000270.1 GCA_027311165.1 bacterium | reverse complement strand
GTCCAATCCGACTTGGCCGCGAGGCGGTTGCGGAGCGCGTCGGCCACGCCGACAAGAATCGGCGGGCGATTGCCGCCGATCTTGCGAGCCGCCAGGCCATGGCCGGCTCGCGCGAGCTGGCCTATCCGCACCGCCGAGGCGACCGACACGCCGAAGCGCTTCGCCGCTTCCCGCACGGTCGAACCTTCGGCAAGCGCCGCGGCAACGCGAACACGCAAATCAAGGGAAAGCGGTCGAGCCATCGCTGCTGGCCTCCTGCCCAGCAGCAACCTTGAATCATGTCACCCCCGCGTCGGGGAATCCAAATCTCGATTCAACGGTAGGCTGACAGACTCTAACCCTCAGTGCCCTTTGCCCTGGCCGCGACTCTGTGCCCATGCCGGGAGGACCGAACGGTCACCGGTACGGCCATGGAAGAGGGGCACGGCCATGGAGCGGGCTTTCGCTCGGCAATTTCGCGCAACACGCGCCGGACACATGCTGTCGGAGCGCGCGCGGTCGGATCGCGGGTCAGATCGTATCGTTGCGGCGCATCACCTCGCGGCTGGCGCCCAACCGCCAGATCTGCAGCCGGAGCGCCGCCCAGCCGATCAGACCGGCCAGAAGGGCGATCGGGATCAGCACCAGGGCGAACCAGAAGGCGAGGGCGGCCAGGCCGAGGGTCCCGGCCAGAACCGCGATGGTCAGCGCCGTCGCGGCCAGCCTGGCCCCGGCGGGCAAAGCCGGGCGGCTCGCAACGACGCGGAATGCGCCGTCCGGGGTCATGTCCAGGGTCGGGGGTTTGCGGTGATGGATCATCCGGCAGACATGGAGCCGGCGCCTGGGCGGTTCAAGAAGCGCCCTTCGGTGCGGGCCACGCCAGGGCAGAGCGCTCGGCCGCGATGGCTCATCGGACAAACCCGCCAGGGACCAACCCCTTTCCGCGCTGTCTCGACCCGTCCGGGTTGTCCCGGATCGATCGCTGCCGCGTCACACCAGCCGGAAGTCCCAGCTCGCCCCCCGCCGCACCACCCTGGCCGGGTTACCGGCGGCCACGCACTGCGCCGGCACGTCCCGCGTCACCACCGAGCCCGCGCCGATCACCGAGCCTTCGCCGATGCTCACGCCCTTCAGGATCATCGCCCGCTGACCAACCCAGACCCGGTCGGCGATCGTCACGTCCTGTGCCGGGTTGATCCGCTTGCCGGTGGCGCTGTCCAGGATCGAGTGCATGTCGCTCACGGTGATGTCGGTCTCGCCGCCGAACAGGCAGGCATTGCCGATGCCGATCCGCCGCGGTTCGTGCAGCAGCAGCCGCACCATGCCGTTGAAACCTGCGAAACTGCCGATCTCGACGCTGCTGCCGCGGCTGGCATGGACGAACAGATGCCCCAGATTCCCGTGCGGACCGATCGCGACGCTGGCCCCGCCGGCCAGTTCCAGCTGCAGGAAGGTGGCGGCGACCGGGGCCGCGATGCGCACCCGGTTGCCGGTGCCGTGCAGCACCAGCCGGCCGGACAGGGCGGCCAGCGCCTCGGCGCCGATCTCGATCAGATTGCCGTTGCCGTGATCATGGATTTCTAGCGCCATTGCCTCATGCCGGATGGTGTCGAGAGCCCTGTTTCAGAAAGAAAGACAAGGGGCCGGTCTCCATTGCCGCCTGGGACGAGGCCGGGAGAAGGGGTTCCTGAACCCGCCTTTGCCAGCGGCGAATCCGCAGCGGGAGGGGGAGGAGGCAAAGGGTGATCCGCCACCGCTCAGACCGCCACCGCCAGGGCGCGCTCGATCTGGCCGAATGTCTCGGCCAGCGCTTCCCGCTGGGCCTGCACCATTGCGGCGGGTGCGGCGCCGACCAGCTTCGGGC
>DAICZL010000262.1 GCA_027311165.1 bacterium | reverse complement strand
CCACCACCACCACCACGAAGGCATCGGTGACCGCCCCCAGATCCATCTGCAGATCGGCCGAGCCGTCCGGCAGCGCCAGCACCCCGCCCAGACCGGCGAGCCCCGCGCCCAGCGCGAACACGCTGGTGAACAGCCAGCGCTGGTCGACGCCCAGCGCCGCCACCATCTCCCGGTCCTCGGTCGCAGCCCGCACCAGCGTGCCCCAGCGCGTGCGGGTGAACACCAGCCACAGCGCCAGCAGCACCAGCGGGCCCACCCCGATCAGCACCAGGTCGAACAGTGGAAACCGCGCGCCCAGCACCGGCACGAAGCCGCGCAGCCAGGGTGGCCGCGTCAGGGTCAGGTCGGCCGTCCCCCAGATCGCCGGGGTCAGGTCCTGCACCACCAGCAGCACCCCGAATGTCGCCAGCAGCTGGAACAGTTCCGGTGCATGGTAGATCCGGCGCAACAGCGACATCTCGAGCCCCACCCCCAGCGCGGCCACCGCGAGGGAGGCCAGCACCACCCCGGCGGCGAAGCTCGCCGGATCATGCGGCAGCCGGGTCAGCACGCTCCAGCCGATATAGGCGCCCAGCATGAACAGGCTGCAATGGGCGAAATTCACCACCCGCGTCACCCCGAAGATGACGGTCAGCCCCGCCGCCACCAGGAACAGCGAGGAGGCGCCGGCCAGGCCGGTCAGGAACTGGATCGCGACGAAGCCCACGGATCAGGGCGTGGCCGGGCGCAGCTTGCGCACCTCCGCATCCGCGGGCAGGGCCGTCGCGCCGTCGACATAGTGCCAGTCCACCATCACCCCGTGCCCGTCCTTGAGCGCGGTGCGCCCGACGAAGGTGCCGAGGGTGGACTGGTGATCGATCGCGCGGTACTCCGCCGCGCCGAACGGGGTCTCGAAGCGCGCGCCCGCGAAGCCGTCCACCATCGCCTCGGTGCCGACCCCGCCGGCCCGCGTGATGCCGGCGGCGATCGAGTGGATCAGCGCATAGCCGACCACCGAGCCCATTGCCGGCCGATCGGTGAATTTCGCCCGGTACGCATCGACGAAATCGCGGTTGGCCGGCGCGGTGTCGCCGCTCCAGGGATAGCCGGTGACGATCCAGCCCTCCGGCGTCTCCTCGCCGAGCGCGTCGAGATATTCCGGCTCGCCGGTCAGCACGGAAACGACCGAGCGGTTCTCGAACAGGCCGCGGGTATTGCCCTGGCGGACGAAATTGGTGAGATCGGCGCCAAAGGTCACATTGAGGATGGCCTCGGGCTTCGCCTCCTCCAGCGCCGCGGCGGTGGCGCCGGCGTCGATCTTGCCCAGCGCCGGCCATTGCGCCGCGACGAAGCTCACGTCCGGGCGCTTCTGGGTGAGCAGCGCCTGGAACCACTTCACCACCGACTGGCCGTATTCGTAGTTGGGCGCGACGCTGACCCAGCGCTTCGCCGGCAGCTTCGCCGCCTCGTCCACCAGCATCGCCGCCTGCATATAGGTGGAGGGGCGCAGGCGGAAGCAGTAGCGATGGCCCTTCTGCCACACCAGCGCATCGGTCAGCGGCTCGCCGGCGATGAACAGCACCTTGTTCTGCAGCGCGTAGTCCGACAGCGCCAGCCCGACATTCGACAGGAACCCGCCGGCCAGCAGATCGACCTTCTGCGCCTCCACCAGTTCGCCGGCCAGGCGCACCGCGTCCTGCGGCTTGCCGGCATCGTCGCGGCTGATCACCTCGATCTGCCGTCCCAGCACCCCGCCCGCGGCATTGATCTGCGCGACGGCGAGCTGCCAGCCATTGCGATAGGGCAGGGTGAAGCTCGGCACCGCCGAATAGGAATTGATCTCGCCGATGCGGATCGGGCCGGTCCCGGCGCGGGCCGGGCGCCGGGCGGCGAGCACCGCCGGAGCGGCGAGCAGGACACGGCGGGAAAGCTTCATCGATGGCTCCTTCGATCCGATTTCAGCGCAGCCCGTCCTTGCCCTCGATCTGCGCGACACCGAGCCCGCAGATGCGCGCCAGCGGGCGGCCGGAATCCGTGACCACCACCGCCACCACGATCTCGTCGCGCCGCGGCGCATCGGCAACGGAAACCTCCATCGCGTCGAAATGGCTGCGCACGAAGGCGGCGTCCTTGTGGCCCAGCGGCACGTCTATCGCGGCCCCCATGCCGGCACGCTTCTTGGCGCTGGGCACCAGGGCCGCGCCACGCTCCACCGCCGCGCGCAGCGGCGCGCCCAGCCTGGGATGCAGGATGGCGGCGGCGTGTTCCAGCTCGCCATCCTCGCCCACGATGGCCGCCTTGCCGTAGCTGTGCGCCTCGTGCGGCGCGATGCCGAGGGCACGCACGGCGCGTTCGCCGAGCAGCGCGCCCAGCATCTCGCCGATCGCCACCAGCTCGCCCAGATCCTCGGCGTAGCGGCCGGCATAGGGATTGGCGATCACCGCAATCGCCGCCGCCTTGCGCGTCGGCGGACGGATGTCCTGATCCGCCTCGCGATGGGTCTCCTCGATCAGGGTCAGCAGCTTGCGGATCATGCGGTTCACTTGGCCTGGTTGCCTGCTAGCCCGGCAGGCCATCGGGCGGCCGGTGGTCCGATACATTCGGGATCGCGCGTCCGGTTGGACCCATTCCGACCTGAATGGTCTGATCGGGTCGCTACCCCAGACGGTCGCCTGACTAGACGAAGGTGATCGCGGTTCCCCCATGGCCGTCGCTGCCGAGCGCGAACTGGTTGCCCAGATAGGCGCCGGCGAAATGCAGCCCGATGCTGCCTCCCGGTCCGGTCACCGTCAACACGCCCGCGGCGAAGCTGGCGGAATTCTCCGCCCGGCCGAGCAGATCGATCACATCGGCATGCGCCACCGCCCCGAAGCCGGAGATGGTGGCGCTCAGGCTGGCCGCCGAGCCCAGCGCCAGCGTCTCCGCCCCCGGCGCGAAGCTCAGCGCAGTGGCCGCGAACGCGCCGGTCGCGGTCAGTACCGAGCCGGCATCGAGCGTGACCCCGCCGCCCGCCAGGTTGCTGGTGCCGGCCAGCGTCCAGGCCGAGCCGGCATCCGCCACCAGCGCGGTGAAGCCGGAGAACGCCGAGCCCAGCCCGGTGATCGTCGCGCCCCCCTGGCCGGCGGCCAGTTCCAGCGTGTTGGACCCGACCCCGCCCAGCACCCGGCCCTGGATCACCGCGCCCGGCAGTTCCACCAGCCGCTCGGCTCCGGTGCCGAAATGGATCGCGATGCCGGTGGTGCCGCTGGTGCTGGCGATGGTGCCCGCGTTCACCACCGTGCCGGTGCCGGTCAGCGTCGCCCCCGAATGGCCCTGGGCGCGATAGAAGGACACGCCGATCCCGCCGCGGATGATGCCGTAATTGGTCACGCTGGCGGTGCCGACGACCAGCAGCACGCCGCTGCGCCCGCCGGTGATCAGGGCGGCGCGATCGGCCGCGCTGCCATTGGTCACGCTGCCGCCGCCGACGATCTGCAGGCCCTGCGAGGGGGAGGCGCCGGTCTGCTGGATGGTGCCGTAATTGGTCACCACCGAAGCCCCGCCCAGATAGGCGCCGCGATAGCCCTGGATCAGCGCCACGCTGTCGGCCGGGCTGCCATTGACCAGCGTGCCGCCCAGCAGCAGATCGACCCCCACGGCGACATGGCCGGTGATGGTACCGAAATTCTGCACCGCGCTGGCGACCAGGCCGCTGAGCACCACCCCCTGCTGGGTGCCGTAGATCGCGGCGGCGGTATCGACCTGGCCGCTGGCCAGCGTGCCGCCATTGACCACCGTGCCGCCCAGCCGGATCAGGATCGCCGAGCCATTGCTGCCGCTGTCGTGGATGCGGCCCCAGTTGACGATGGAAAACGGTGCGACGCCCTTGCCGTAGATCGCGTTGGCGCCATAGCTCAGCAGCGAGGCCAGGGTGTCGGTATTGCTGCCATTCACCACGCTGCCGCCGGCGGCGAGCCCGACGGCGCGGCCCTGCCCCTTGCCGGTCGTCTCGGTGGCGATGATGGTGCCGTAATTGACGATCGTGCCGGCACCCGCGGTCGCCTCGAGCCCCCGCTGCACGCCGCGGATCGTGGCGGCGGTGTCGGCGTTGCTGCCATTGGTCACGCCGCCGCCATCGCGCAGATAGATGCCGTAGCCATTGGTCGCCTGGCCCTGCACCAGGCCGAAATTGGCGATCGAGGCATCCGGCCCGATGGCCTGGATGCCGTCGCCATAGCCGGTCACCCTGGCGGCGGTATCGGCATTGCTGCCATTGACCACGCTGCCATTGCCTTCGAGCAGGATCCCGGCGCTGGCGGTCTTGCCGGTCGTCGCGATGGTGGCGTAGTTGACGATGCTCCCGAACCCGCGGGCGCCGACATCCACGCCGTTGACGCCGCCGATGATCTGGGCGGTGAGATCGGCCGGGCTGCCGTTGATCACGCTGCCGCCGCTCGACAGGGCGATCCCCTCGCCGGTTCCGGCCGAGAGCAGGCCCTGGTTGGTGATCGATCCGCTGATGCCGGGCGCGACATAGACCGCGTAGAACCCGCCGGTGCGGACCGAGCCGGTGCTGGTGATGCTCAGCGGCAACTGGCCGGCGGCGGTGATCACCACGCCGAGCGTCGTCGCGGTCGCGATGGTGGTTCCGGACATGCGGGGGTGGTCCTCTCGGGAAGGGGGCCGGGTGCGGCCTTGCGGAAGGGCAGGGTCAGGCAAGGCCAGGGCTCTGCCCTGGATCAGCCGGGGCCGTGGCCTCAGCCCCTTTTCCCTGGGGGGTACTCCCCAACGACGGATGCGGGTCCAGGGACCGCGGGTTCCTGGCGGGTCCGGGCAGAGCCCGGTCTTTCTCGCTTCCCCTGTGACTGTCGCTCCAAGCCGGGATAGTCAGTGAAGCTTACCGGGCACTGACGAAGCTCCCCCCGCAGCAGACCACCCGGCAAGGCCCCAGCACCAGCACGGCGCCCTCGATCAGGCCGCGCGACAGCAGCCCGCGCGCCACAAGCTCCCCCGCCGCCAGCGCCGTGGCGATGGCGGCGTCGTCCAGCCTGTCCACCGCCCAGGTGACGGGCAGATCGCCGAGGTCGCTGTCGGGGTCGATCGCCCGCGCCGGGCGGCGCCGGATCGCGGGGTGTCCGGGGAGATCGACCGCATTGGCGATCACGCTCGCAGCCGCATCCGCCGCCGCGGCACTGCGCGCCAGCACGCTCACCGCATCGGCGATGCCGAAGGAGAAGCTGCGCCCGCCCTGGCCTTTGCAGGCCCGGCCGGAGGTCGCGATGCCGCGCGCCGGCGCGTCGGCCCGCAGCACCGCCACGCCGTCGATCGCGGGGGCGGCGAGATCGGCGACCAGGCCGCAGCGCAGCTCCGTGCCGGGCGCCAGATGGAAGGCGATGTCCCCGCCATCGTTGACGAAGCCGCGCGAGAGGCGCCGCCCGCGCGTCATCGCCGCCAGCAGATTGTCGGCGACCGCCCCGGCCACGGCCGCCATCGGGGTGATGAAGCGGTCGGCGTAGGGCGCGCAGGCGGCGTGCATCGCCCGCCCCACCGCGCCCCGCGGCGGCAGCGCCGGCAGCCGCGCGCGCAGCAGCGCCAGTTCCGCGCACAGCCCCGGCAGCACCGCGGGAAACGCCGCCGCCAGCTGGGCATAGGCGGCAGCCACCTCCGCCTCCTCGCCCCAGGCGCGGCACAGGCAATCGATGGGACCGTGCTGCAGATGCAGCCGCCCGTCGGCCAGCAGCGCGATCTGCGCGGTCATGGCGGCGGCAACCCGGGATCGCCGGTCTGGCGCAGCAGCCGCGCGCGATCGTCGCGCAGCACCTCGGCGAGCGGGCGCACCCGGTCGAGATGTCCGCCGAGGGCCGCGTAGTCGCTGCGCGGCAGGGAAAACTCGATCGGCCCGACCAGCGCCGGCGTCGGCACATGGCCGAAGGCGCCATCCGGCAGGGCGGCGACATCGACCAGGTAGGTGATGCCGCCGCCGGGCCAGACGAAGACCGGCGCGCCGCCGGCGGTCACCCGGGTGCGCCCGCGCTGCACGCTGCGGGTCAGCAGCACCGGATTCTCCGAGGCACCCGCGCGCAGGCTGCCACCGGCGCCGGCCATGAACAGCACGCTGCACAGCGCGGGCTCGCAGTTCTCGCCGATCCGCGCCACCGCGGCGGCGACCGGCCCGGGCATCGGCGCGGCGCGGGGCAGCAGCGCCTCGTCCAGCACGAACCAGGCCGCGTGCTCGCCGGTGGTGGAGACCATCAGCAGCCGCAGCCCCGGCCAGGCGGCGCGGGAATCGATCCGCTCGATGATCGACAGCGGCTCGGCGATGTCGGTGCCGCCCCAGCCCTGGCCTGGGCTCGCCGCCTGGAAATACCGGCCCGGCGTCGAACGCCGGCCGCGCACCCGGATGCCCGAGGGCCGCATGGCCAGGAACCGTCCGGCCTGGTGCTCGGTCAGCACGCCGGTGATGTGGTCGTCGACCACGATCACCTCGTCGGCCAGATGCTGCCATTGGGGCGCGAAGATGCCGATCGTGGCGCTGCCGCAGCCGACGCGCATGCGGCTTTCCGCCACGCCATCCACGATCGGCGCGGCACCGGATTGCACCACCACGCGGGCACCCCCATCGATCGAAAGTTCGACCGCGCCCTTGTTGGCCAGGGTCAGCAGGGTCTGGCAGGTGACCACGCCCTCGCGCCTGGAACCGCCGGTCAGATGCCGCACGCCGCCCAGCGAGAGCATCTGGCTGCCATATTCGGCGGTGGTGACATGGCCCACCTGCTCGCCATCCACCCGCACCGCCGCCGTCTCCGGCCCCAGATGGCGGTCGGTGTCTATCTTCACCTTCAGGCCGCAATAGCTGAACACGCCCTCGGTCACCACCGTGACCATGTCGATGCCGTCGATCTCCGCGCCCACGATGAACGGCGCGGGCTTGTAGTCGGGATAGGTGGTGCCGGCGCCGATCGCGGTGACGAACAGATCCCGCGCGGCGATCGGGTTGCCGTCCCAGCGCTCCGTGCCGTTCCCGGCCTCGCTTCGCTCGCCGTTCCCGGCCCTGGTTCCCTCGCCGTTCCCGGCCCTGCTGCCCTCGCCGTTGCCGGCCCCGCTTCCCTCGCCGTTGCCGGCCCTGCTTCCCTCGCCGTTGCCGGCCCTGCTGCCCTCGCCGTTGCCGGCGAAGCGCACGAGCGCCGGCGCCCGGGCGAGGATGGTGAGCGGGTACATCCGCCGCAGCCGGCCCTCGACATTGCCGTAGCGGTCGCAGGCGCCGGTGCGGCCGGGGCGGATGCGGCACAGCACCGGGCAGGCATCGCAGGTGATGATGCCGGGCTCGGCGGAGGCAGCGGCCGCCAGCGCCGCCTCGTCCGGCCCCTCGGGCCCGGCATGGGTGTGGGCGGTCACGCGGTGGCCGTCATCGGCGGATCGCCGCCAGCACGCGGTCGGGCGTCGCCGGCACCGTGGTGATCCGCGCCCCGGTGGCGTGCTCGATGCCGCCCAGGATCGCCGGCGCGGTCGCCACCAGCGCGGGCTCGCCGATGCCCTTGGCGCCGTAGGGTCCCAGCGGATCGGCCTGCTCGATCAGGATGGTCTCGATCGGCGGCACATCGCCGATGGTGGGGATCAGGTAGTCGTGCAGATTCTCGGTGCGGCCGGGGATGAATTCCTCCATCAGCGCCAATCCCAGCCCCTGGGCGATGCCGCCATGGATCTGGCCCTCCACCTGCGTCGGGTTGACCGCGCGGCCGACATCATGGGCGGCGACGATCCGCCGCACCGCGACGGTGCCGAGCCCGGTATCGACCTCCACCAGCGCGATCTGCGCCGCGAAGGCATAGCTGGCATAGGGGATGCCCTGGCCGTCCGGGTCGAGCGGGGTGGTCGGCGGATCGAATTTTCCCACCCCGCGCAGCACCAGCCCGTCCGGCCCCGAGGGCAGCGCGCGCGGGTCGATGGTGGCGGTGCCGCCCGGGTGGGTCACCCGGATCAGGCCGTGCTCCAGGGTGATCGTCCCCTCCGGCCCGGCATTGGCCCGGCGCAGGATCTCCCCGCGCAGCGCCGCACCCGCCAGCAGCGCGGCGGTGCCGCTGACGAAGGTCTGGCGCGAGGCGCTGGTCTTGCCGGCATCGCGGGTCAGGTCGGTATCGCCCGACACGAGGCCGAGCGCGCCGGCCGGCACCCCCAGCGCATCGGCGGCGATCTGCACCATGATGGTGTTAGACCCCTGGCCGATATCCACCGCGCCCGAGAACAGCACCGCTTTTCCCTCGGCGGTGATGCCGATCACCATCTCCGACGGGTTGGACAGGCTGGTATTGCCGATGCCGTACCACATGCAGCCGATGCCCACGCCCTGGCGCGACGGCCCGGACGTGGTGCGGTTGAACGCCTCGGCCGCCGCGCGCAGCGCGCGCCAGCGCGGCCGCAGCGCCTCCAGACAGGCCACCAGCGCCGCGCCGTCGCCCAGTATCTGGCCGGTGGCGGTGGCATCGCCCGGACGCAGCGCGTTGATCAGCCGGAATTCCAGCCGGTCGATGCCGAGCCGGTCGGCCAGCTCGTCCATCAGCGCCTCATGCGCGATCGCCGCCTGCGGCACGCCAAAGCCGCGGAACGCGCCGGCGGGCGGGTCTGTGGTGTGGATCGCCGCGGTGGTGCACAGCACCGCCGGCACCCGGTACGGACCCATCGCGTGCACCGGCACGCGGTTGGCGACCGTCGGGCCCCAGCTGGCATAGGCGCGGGTGTTGAAATCGCCGTGGCAGCGAAACGCGACCAGCCTGCCCGAAGCGTCCGCCGCCGCCTCGGCACGGATCCGCGCGGGATGGCGCTTGGTGGTCGCCGCCATGCTCTCGCCGCGCGCATAGACCATGCGCACCGGCCGGTCGAGCAGCCAGGCGGCGATGCAGATCAGCGGCTGCACCGACAGATCGAGCTTGCCGCCGAAGCCACCGCCCACGGCGGTGGGGATCACCCGCACCTGGTCGGGCCGCAGTCCCAG
Organism: bacterium; assembly: GCA_027311165.1. Lineage (GTDB taxonomy): Bacteria > Pseudomonadota > Alphaproteobacteria > Acetobacterales > Acetobacteraceae > DAICZL01. Next base: position 434 of record DAICZL010000262.1, on the reverse strand, counting down.
GATGGGCGCGAGCTCGTCGCGGTCCATGTAGGGGGTCTGGGTGCAGGCCACCACCTCGATCCGGTCGCCGACGCGGCGGGCATAGCCGGCCTCGGGCTCGATATAGGCGTGCTCTACGAAGCCGGTGGCGACCGCGATCTCCGCTTGCGCCACGCCCCGCGCCAGACAAGCGCCGACATCGCCGCTTGCCACCCGGCCGCGGCAGAGGATGTTGCCCGGCGCGTGGGCGTGCAGCGGCGGGGCGGCCTCGGCGGTGTCGAACCCGACCGGGGCCAGCACCTCCCAGGCGATCGGCAGGGTGGCATCATCGATCGCGGCCAGCGTCTCGGCATCGCCCACCAGGGCGCAGACCGGCTCGCCGCGATGGCGCACCACCTCCTCGGCCAGCACCTTCTGGTCCTTGCCGGTGGGGTAGATGCCATACATATTGCGCC
>DAICZL010000255.1 GCA_027311165.1 bacterium | reverse complement strand
GGCGCACCTTGCCGCCATCAGCGATCGCGGCCGGGGCCAGCGCCGGCGCACCGCCGCCCAGGCGCACCTTGCCGCCATCGGCGATCACGGCCGGAGCCAGCAGGACGGAAGCAGGGGAGCAGGACATGGCAGTCTCCTTTTGCTTGAACTGATGAAGGAACGGGTTTACGGCGCCGCAGAACGCCAACGCGATGACGACCGGTATACTGCGCGATTGAGGAATCTTTGCCGTTTTGTTGACGTTATTTTTGCGTCAATAATGATCCTGGCCGAGTTTGATTGCGTTATATAAAATGGATCAGGAATATTCCGAAATTTGATCAGTCGGGCCGGACGCGGCGTCCGGCGCTGATCTCCGCGATCATCGGACCCATGAAGGGGATCGCTTGAGCAGACCGTATCCTGCCGGGACCCCGACCGACACGGCGCGCCGATCACGGCGGCATAGCAGCCGGCGCGGCTGATCAACGTCTAAGACCGGTCCCGGCGTCGGAGCCCTTTGCAATCAATCGCCTGGCCAAAAGGCCGCCGTCAACGCCCCACGAAAATAGGCCGGACAACGCGGCCGGGCCGGCACTGCACCTGCCACCGTCGGTCCGGCCCCGGACGAACACCTGGGCGAGCGGGTCTTCGCACCCGCCCGGCAGAGGGGGCAAGGCGGGTGCGGAGCGAGGCTCAGGCCAGGGCGATCTCCACGCCGGTGTAAGGCAAGCCCAGATCATGCGCGACGGCGGCATGGGTGAGCTGGCCGGCATGGATGTTCAGGCCATTGCAAAGATGCTCGTCATCGATCAGGGCCTGCAACCAGCCCTTGTCGGCCAACGCCAGAATGAACGGCATCGTAGCATTGTTCAGCGCCAGAGTGGATGTGCGCGGCACCGCGCCGGGCATGTTGGTCACGCAATAATGCACGACCCCCTCGGCGACATAGGTCGGCGCCGAATGGCTGGTCGGCCGGCTGGTCTCGAAACAGCCGCCCTGGTCGATCGCGATATCCACCAGCACCGAGCCCGGTCGCATCCGCCGGACCGTGTTGCGGGAGACCAGCCGCGGCGCCGTCGCGCCCGGCACCAGCACTGCCCCGATCACGAGGTCGGCGTCGAGCACGGCCTGCTCGATGGTCTCGGCAGTCGAATACAGTGTCTGCGCCCGGGATCCGAACTGCTGGTCGAGTTCCTTGAGCCGGGAGAGCGAGCGGTCGATGATGGTGACGCTGGCTTCCAGCCCCATCGCCATGCGCGCGGCATTGGTGCCCGACACGCCGCCGCCCAGCACCACCACCCGCGCCGCCGGCACGCCCGGCACGCCGCCCAGCAGCACCCCCGCTCCGCCTTGATCCTTCTCCAGGCAATATGCGCCAACCTGCACCGCCATACGGCCGGCCACCTCGCTCATCGGCGAGAGCAGCGGCAGGGCGCCGCGCCGGTCGGTCACCGTTTCATAGGCGATCGCGGTGGCGCCGCAGGCCATCAGCGCCTCGGTCAGCCCGCGATCGGCGGCCAGATGCAGATAAGTGAACAGCACCTGCCCGCGACGCAGCATCGCGATCTCAGCCGGCTGCGGCTCCTTCACCTTCACCAGCAGATCAGCCGTGGCGAAGACCTCGGCGGCACTGTCCACCACGGCGGCGCCGGCCGCGCGGTAGGTATCGTCGGGAAATCCGATGGCGGCGGCGGCGTCGCGTTCCACCACCACCGAATGGCCGTGCAGCACCAATTCACGTACGCAGGCGGGGATCAGCCCCACCCGGTACTCATGCGTCTTGATCTCCTTGGGAACCCCGATCCTCACCGCTTCCTCCGTCTGGTCGGGCGGGCCATGCCGGCCGGCCCTGGAGAGGATGTCAGGCCGGTTCGAAGCGCAGAGCAACCCCGTTCATGCAATAGCGCTGGCCGGTCGGGGCCGGACCGTCGGGAAAGACATGTCCGAGATGCCCGCCGCAGCGGCTGCAATGCACCTCGGTGCGGGTCATGAACAGGCTGCGGTCGCGCGACGTGGCCACGGCCTCGGGCAGAGGGGCGAAAAAACTCGGCCAGCCGGTGCCGCTGTCGAACTTGGTCTCGGCCGCGAACAGCGCCTGGCCGCAGCCGCCGCAATGGAACACGCCCTGGCGATGTTCGTGATTCAGCGGGGAACTGCCGGCCCGCTCTGTGCCGCGGCCGCGCAACACCGCGTATTCAGCCGGTGACAGCCGCGCCCGCCACTCCTGGTCGCTGAGCGCCGCCGGATTTCCCGCGATAGGGAGAGCCGGCGCCGGATCTCGCGCCGGGGAGCTATCATCGCCGAACAGCTTGGTCATTGGCCGGAGTCCTCGCGACATGTATGGTATGAAAGTGCCACTTGCGCTTGCCTGCCATGTCAAAAACACGGGCATTCGTCAACGACTTGTTGTTGCTTGCAGGTGTTTGATGGCTATGTCCAGAATGCGCGAATCCAATCGGGAATGCCGATGCTCTACAATTATTACGAACTGCAACGCTGGAGCCTGGAACCGATGCGCATGGCCGCGAGCCAGGCATTGTCGGTTCTCGACCTACCGTTCAACCCGCTGCGCCCGACCCCGGTAGGGCGCATCACTGCGGCCGCGCTGGAAAGTTTCGAGCATTCCACCCGCCCGCGCGGCAAGCCCGCCTTCGGCCTGTCCCACACCACCATCGGGGGCCACCCGGTCAAAGTGAGCGAGCAGGTGATCGCCGGGGACGCCTGGTGCGAATTGCGCCGCTTCGTGCGGGAGACCGAGCGCCCCGACGATCCCAGGCTGCTGATCGTCGCCCCCCTGTCGGGCCATTACGCGACCCTGCTGCGCGGCACGGTGCGGGAGTTCCTGCCCGATCACGACGTCTATATCACCGACTGGCATGACGCCGCCTCGGTGCAGCTGATGGACGGGGATTTCGACCTCGACGACTATATCGACCACGTGATCTCCTATCTCCGTCTGCTCGGCCCGCGCACCCATGTGATCGCCGTGTGCCAGCCGGCAGTTCCGGTGCTGGCCGCCATAGCGCTGATGAGCGCGGACCGCGATCCGGCCGCGCCGGCCAGCATGACCCTGATCGGCGGGCCGATCGATACCCGCCAGGGCGAGACCGAAGTCAACCATTTCGCCAAGCGCCACAACCTGGACTGGTTCCGCCGTAACGTGATCCACCGCGTGCCGTTCGGCCGTCCCGGCTTCCTCCGGCCGGTCTATCCAGGCTTTCTGCAGCTCGCCGGCTTCCTGGCAATGAACATGGAGCGGCACATCCAGGCGCACTGGCAGATGTTCCTGCATCTGGTGCAGGGCGACGGCGAGCCGCTGGCCGCCAAGCGCGCTTTCTATGACGAGTATCAGTCAGTGATGGACCTGCCGGCGCAATTCTATCTGCAGACCATCTCGGCCGTGTTCCAGGACCATCTGCTGCCGCGCGGCAAGCTGTTCTCCCGTGGGCAGCGGATCGAACCGGCCGCGATCGAGCGCACCGCCCTGCTGACCATCGAGGGCGAGCGTGACGATATCTCCGGCCTCGGCCAGACCCGCGCCGCCCATGATCTGTGCCACAACCTGCCGGAAACAATGAGACTGCATTCCGAGCAGGAAGGGGTCGGCCATTACGGCCTGTTCAACGGCCGCCGCTTCCGTGAGACGATCGCGCCACGGATCAAGGCGTTCATTCAGGCGCATCGCTGAGCACAGCCGGCAGCGGCTGCAACGCTGGCAGAGGGCGGCCCACGAGGGCCTGACCGATGAGGGCCTGACCGATGGCACGACGCCAGGGACCCGAGGTCCCTGGCCCTGGCGTCGGAGCGTCACTCCGCCAACGGCCGGCGGTCTCTTCCAAAACGAAGCCCGGCGCCGCTTGCAGCCTCCGCCTCCCCCCCCGGCCGGGGGAGAGGGCGATACGTCAGGTGCGGCGACCGGCTCTGCCTGCCAAAATCCGCCAGACCGGACAGATCGGCGGCCAGGCAGAGACGGCACGACACCCCGCGGCCACGCCCTGACGCGCGGCCAAGCTCTGCGCCTGCGCTTTTACCCCAGGCAGCCTGACCGCAGCACCAGCGCCCGGGCTATACCCCCCAGATCGTGCCGCAGCTCCGCCGCGAACCCCGACGCCAGCGCCGCGACCGCTTCCGCCTGCCCGGCCCCGAGCTCGACCACCGCCACCCCACCTACCGCCAGCAGCCGCGGCAATGCCGGCAGGATCCGCCGATACGCCGCCAGCCCGTCGGCCCCGCCATCCAGCGCCGTGGCAGGCTCATGCGC
>DAICZL010000254.1 GCA_027311165.1 bacterium | reverse complement strand
ACCCGACGCTCGGGCGCAGCGGGATCGGCTGTTTCCCGCCCGGATCGCCGATGGCCACCACCGCCGGTCTTGAGGTGCTGACCGGACCGCGCGACCTCGATCGGGTGCGTCGCGACATCGTGGCCGCCGGCTACCGGGGCGAGCGCGTCGTGGTCATCGCCAACAACGTAACGCAGGACAAACGCTGCTCGGACGTCGGCGTCGACATGATGAAGCGGGCCGGCCTCACTGTGGACGACCAACACATGGACCTGAGCGCCTGGTTCCAACGCCTGCTCAAGAAGGACCCGGCCGATCAGGGCGGCTGGAACTGCTATTGCACCGACTGGATGGGCACTGATGTGCTGAACCCGGGGATCCATCCCTGGCTGCGCGGCAACGGGGCCAGCGGCCGGCCCGGCTGGCCGACCAGCCCGCGTCTCGAGGAACTGCGCAATGCCTGGTTCGACGCCCCCGATCCGGCGGCGCAGCAGCGGATCGCCGCCGAGATCCAGATCCAGGCGCTGCAGGACGTGACGTTCGTCCCGCTCGGGCTGACCTACCCGCAGACCGCCTATCGCGCCGACCTCACCGGCGTCCTGCCCGGCTTTCCGCCGGTGTTCTGGAATGTCCAGCGGCAGGGCTGAAACGCCGATCGAGACACCATGCACGGATGAACACCATGCAACGATGCAATTTTCTCGCGGCCTCGACCATGGACCCCTTCCGCTGCGGGGTAACCTCAGAGGATGCGGGTCCAGGGACCGCTGCTCCCTGGCGGGTCCCAACGGGCCATGGCGCAACGCCCGGCCTTCCTCGCTGCAAGAGTCCCCGTCCGCGCCGGCTGATGTGAGTCACTCGTTACCCGCGCCCGACCTCACAGCTCCGCCTGCAGCACGTCGATCGGCACCAGCTGGCCGTCGCGCTCGATATGCCAGAACATCCAGCCATTGCAGGATGGCGCGTTCTGCACCGCCGCGCCCACCTGATGGATCGACCCGCGCGCCGCCCCGGCGGTGACCGATCCGTCCGCCGTCACCACCGCCGAAACCCGGCGGCCCCGGTCGTGCAAGGTGGTGCCCGCCGGCACCAGCCCCAGCTCCACCAGGCTGCCGAAAGGCACCCGCGGCGCCTCTCGCTTCGAGGGGCTGGTGGCGATGCCGCCATCGGGCAGCGGCCGTTCCCGCCGCACCCGGCCAAGTGCCGCCTCGACATAGGCGGGATGGCGCTCGATCCCGATATAATGGCGGTGCAGACGGCGGGCGACGGCGGCGGTGGTGCCGGTGCCCAGGAACGGATCGAGCACGATATCGCCCGGCGCGGTGCTGGCCAGCAGCACCCGGTGCAGCAGCGCCTCGGGCTTCTGGGTCGGATGCAGCTTCAGCCCGTGCGGGTTGCGCAGCCGCTCGGCGCCGGTGCACAGCGGCATCAGCCAGTCGCTGCGCATCTGCAGATCGTCGTTCAGCGCCTTCATCGCCTGGTAGTTGAACCGGTAGCGCGAATCCTGCCCCCGCGCCGCCCAGATCAGCGTCTCATGCGCGTTGGTGAAGCGCCGGCCGCGGAAATTCGGCATCGGGTTGGATTTACGCCAGACCACGTCATTCAGGATCCAGAACCCGAGATCCTGGAGGATCGCGCCGATGCGGAAGATGTTGTGATAGGCGCCGATCACCCAGAGCGTGCCGTCCTTGCTCAACAGCCGCCGGCATTCGCCGAGCCAGGCGCGGGTGAAGGCGTCATAGGCCGGAAAATCGGCGAACCGGTCCCAGTCTTCATCGACCCCGTCCACCAGGCTGTCATCGGGCCGGCGCAACTCGCCGCGCAATTGCAGATTATAGGGGGGATCGGCGAACACGCACTGCACCGAGGCCGCGGGCAGCATCGACATCACCCGAACGGCCTCGCCGAGGATGATCTGATCGAGCGGCAGTTCGCGGACTAGTTCCACGGCGCTCCGTCAGGCCGCGGGATGCGGGTCCATATCTAGCCGGGGCGATGGATGCCGCGTCAACCGGCGCGACGCCTCGTCGCGGGGCTTTGGCCGGTTTTGTCCGAGCCCGGTCTTGTCCGAGCCCAGTCTTGTCCGAGACAGGTCTTGTCCGAGCCAGGTCTCGTCCGAGCCCGGTTCGGTGCGAGCACACAGGCGAGGCCATGGCTCCGCCCAGGGCCAGCCGGGCGGGCATGCCCGGACGTGCGGGGGGTGGCCGCGGCGGCGTCCTGCATGGCCGGATCCCGGATGGATGCGAAGAGGGGGGCGCCCGCCGCCGGGCGGCAGTCCCGGGGGGGAACCCGCTCGGCTTGCCTTTAATCCCCGGCGAGGCGCCGCACCGTGCCGAAGCCCGCCCGATGATGCACGCTCGGGCCCAGCCGCAGCAGCGCCGCGCGATGCGCGGCGGTGGGATAGCCGGCATTCTCCGTCCAGCCATAGCCGGGGCAGCGCCGGTCGAGCCTGGCCATCACCCGGTCGCGCAGCACCTTGGCGATGATCGAGGCCGCGGCGATCGACAGCGACTGCCGGTCTCCGCCGACGACGCAGCGCAACCGGCAATCGAGCGGCGGCGCCTGGTTGCCGTCCACCAGCACCAGATCGGGGCGCAGGGCGAGCCGCGCCACCGCCCGTGCCATGGCGCGAAGGCTGGCCTGGAGGATGTTGAGCCGCCCGATCTCGGCCACCGAGGCGGCCCCGACCCCGATCAGGACCTCGGGACAGGCGTGCAGCGCCTGGAACGCGGCGAGGCGCCGTGCCGCGGACAATGCCTTGGAATCGTCGATCATCGCGGCGAGCGGTGCCGGCACGGGGGCCAGGAACAGCACCGAGGCGGCCAGCACCGGGCCGGCGAGCGGGCCGCGGCCGGCCTCGTCCACCCCGGCCACACGGCCGCCTTCCGCCAGTTCCAGCGCGAGATCGGGCATCGCCGGGTCCTGGAGCAACCTCCGATCGGACGGGATCATCCGATCGGGAAAACTTGACCGGTAAAACAATGAGCGAGAGCGGAATCCGATGGTCCTACGGACGGGAGGCTGCGCTAGCACCCTCGCCCCGAGTCGCGACAGGCGAAGCCCGGCGGCGGCGACCGGCGCGCCGCATCGGGGCACCC
>DAICZL010000253.1 GCA_027311165.1 bacterium | reverse complement strand
CTTCTGCCCGCGGGCGAGGGGGACCGGTGCCCCGGCCTTGCGTGCCAACGGCCGGCTGCGCCAATTTCTCGGCCTCTGCGCGCGAGGCCGCAGCGCGAAAGGATCGACACAATCCGCATGAGCCGCAAGACCGGCCCCCCGCCGGCGATGCACCCCCCGGCCGCCCCGCAGGGCAAGGCGGCGAGGCCGGGACGGGCGCGGCGGATGCTGCCGCCCGCGGCGGAGAGCGCCGCAGCGGAGAGCGCCGCGCCCGGAGCCGCTGGCCCCAAAGCCGCCGCGCCCGGGGCCGCCGCGCCCGGGGCCGCCGGGTCCAAAGCCGCCGCGCCCGGAGCCGCCGGGTCCAAAGCCGCCGCGCCCGGAGCCGCCGCGCCCGGAGCCGCCGCGCCCGGAGCCGCAGCGCATGAAGCCGCCGCGCCCGGAGCCGCCGCGCATGAAGCCGCCGCGCATGAAGCCGCCGGGCCGGAAGCCGCTTGCCCCTTGGGCTTCGTCCCGCTCGCGACCGAGCGGCTGTCGCTGCGTCCGCTGCTGCCCGAAGATGCCTCCGCCCTGCACCGGCTGATCAATGACTGGGAGGTGACGCGCGCGCTCGCCGCCGTGCCGTTTCCCTATCCGCGTGCGCTGGCCGATGACTGGATCGACTCGACCCGCCGGCAGATGGCCGCCGGCACCGCCTATCATGTGGCGATCACCGGGCGGGAAGGCGCGCAGGAGACGCTGGTGGGCGCAGTCGGCCTGCGCATCGATGCGAAGTCGCGCAGCGGCCGGCTGGGCTACTGGGTCGGGCGCCGCTTCTGGGGCCATGGCGTCGCCACCGAGGCGGCGGGGCGCCTGGCGCGCTGGGCGCTCGCCAATCTCGACCTCGACCGGCTGGAGGCCCATGCCGCGCTCGACAACGCCGCCTCGATCGCGGTGCTGCGCCGGATCGGCTTTCGCGAGGTGGGCGCGGGGACCGAGAATTTCCTGGTCCGCGGTGGCGTTCACCCGATTTTGCGCTTCGAGGCGACGCGACAGGACCTGTCCGGCGCGCTGCCCCCCGCCCTGCCGCTCGGGACGGGGCCGCAGGGCGGGATCGCGGGGAAGCCGCTGCTGCTGGTCGCCGCCTGCGCGCTGGTCGATCCCGAGGGCCGGGTGCTGCTGGCGCGCCGGCCGGAAGGCAAATGGATGGCCGGGCTGTGGGAGTTTCCCGGCGGCAAGCTCGATCCCGGCGAGACGCCCGAGGAAGCGCTGATCCGGGAACTGAAGGAGGAGCTGGCGATCGATGTCAGCGCGTCCTGCCTGGCGGCCTTCGCCTTCGCCAGCCATCCCTATGAGCACGCGCATCTGCTGATGCCGCTGTATCTGTGCCGGCGCTGGCGCGGCATTCCGACGCCGCAGGAGGGCCAGGCCCTGGCCTGGGTGCTGCCGGCGCGGCTCGGGGACTACAGGATGCCGCCGGCGGATGTGCCGCTGATTCCGCTGCTGCGGGATTTTCTGTGATCGTGATCAGGCAAGCCCGGGGCTGACCCCCCCGGCGGCCGCAAAAAGAGGCCCAGATGACCAATCCCACCGCCTGCCTGCTGGTGATCGGCAACGAAGTGCTCTCCGGCCGCACCCAGGATGCCAACATCAAATTCCTGGCGACCAGGCTCGGCGAGATCGGCATGCCGCTGCGCGAGGTCCGGGTGATCCCCGATGTCGCGGCGACCATCATCGAGACGGTGAACGAGACCCGCGCCCGGTTCGATCACGTGTTCACCACCGGCGGCATCGGTCCCACCCATGACGACATCACCAGCGAATGCGTCGCCGCCGCCTTCGGCGTGCCCTGGGAGAAACATCCCGAGGCCTGGGCGCGGATGGAGCGGCACTACGCGCCAGGCGAATTCAACGCTGCCCGCCAGCGCATGGCGACGATGCCGCGCGGGGCCAGGCTGATCGACAATGCGGTCTCGATCGCGCCTGGCTTCAGCATCGGCAATGTGCATGTGATGGCCGGCGTGCCGCGGATCATGCAGTCGATGTTCGAGACCCTGGCCCCGCGTCTGCCCGGCGGCCGCCCGGTGATCTCGCGCGCGGTGCATGCCGCGGGGCTGCTGGAGGGGCGGATCGCCGAGGGTCTGGGGGAGGTGCAGGCGCGGTTCGCCGCCCTCGATCTCGGCAGCTATCCCTATTACCGGCCCGGCGGCAACGGCGTCGCGATCGTGGCCAAGGGCACCGACGCGGCGGCGGCGGAGGCGGCGATCGCCGAGGTGACGGCGCTGATCCTCGCGCTCGGTCAGCAGCCCGTGCCGGGCGAGCCGCCGATGTAGGACCCGAACCCGGGAGAGGACAGGCGAGCCGGGGAGGGCGGTGCCGGCGCCGCGTCCTCTCCCGGCAGGCCATCCGGGAGGGCGCCGGACCTTGCCCCGCGGGAGTGCCCGCCGCCCCCGGCTGATGTATCCTTGGTCGAGCGCCAGAAGGCACCGCCGCGCATGAGCACCGTCCTGATCACCCATCCCGCCTGCCTGGCGCATGACACCGGCCCGTTCCATCCCGAGTGTGCCGACCGGCTGCGCGCCGTGCTGGCGGCTCTGGAGGCGCCGGAATTCGCCCCGCTGTTGCGCCAGGCGGCGCCGGAGGCGGGGTTGGAGGCGCTGGTGCGGGTGCATCCGGCCGCCTATGTCGAGGCCATCCTGGCCGTCCGTCCGGCGCCGGGCGAGCGACGGCATCTCGACCCCGACACGCTGATGAGCGCCGGCAGCGCCCAGGCCGCGCTGCGGGCCGCGGGCGCGGCGGTGGCGGGGGTGGACGCGGTGATGAGCGGCGCGGCGCGTGCCGCCTTCGCCGCGGTGCGCCCGCCCGGCCATCATGCGCCGGCGGATCGGGCGATGGGGTTCTGCCTGTTCAACAATGCGGCCATCGCCGCCTGGCACGCCCGTGCCGTCTGGGGGCTGCGCCGCGTCGCGGTGGTGGATTTCGATGTCCATCACGGCAACGGCACCGAGGCGCTGTTCGCCGCCGATGCCGACCTGTTCTACGGATCGAGCCACCAGCACCCGTGCTATCCGGGCACCGGCTCCGCCTCCACGCGGGGGATCGCGGGCAACATCGTCAATGCGCCGCTGCCGCCGGGCACTGCCGGTCCTGGCTTCCGGGCGGCCTGGGAGCAGCGGATCCTGCCCGCGCTCGAGGCGTTCGCGCCGGACCTGCTGATCGTCTCGGCCGGGTTCGACGCGCATCGCGCCGATCCGCTGGCGCAGCTCGAACTGAGCGAGGCGGATTTCGCCTGGCTCACCGAGCGGCTGCTGGACGTGGTGGGCGCGCAGTGCGGCGGGCGGATCGTCTCGGTGCTGGAGGGCGGCTATGATCTGGCGGCGCTGGCGGCGAGTGCGGCGGCGCATGTGCGCGCGCTGATGGCGCGATCCGGGCCGGGCTGACGCGGCGCGCGGGCGGCCCGGGGCGTGTTCCGGGATCGGTCGAGGTCGATCCGCCGCGATCGTTCATCTGCTTCGGTGTATCATCTGCCCGGGGGGATCATCCGCCCAGGTGGATCATGCCCCCGGCTCGATCATGCCCCCGGCTCGATCATGCCAGTGCGCGCCAGCCGATGTCGCGACGGTAGACCGCATCGTCCCAGCGGATCTGCCGGATGGCGGCGTAGGCGGTCTTGCGGGCCGCGCGCAGATCCGCCCCCGTGGCGCTGATCGTCAGCACCCGTCCGCCGGCGGCCAGGATGCGGCCGTCGGCGGTGGCGCTGGTGGCGCCGTGGAAGACGTGCACACCCGCCATTCCGGCCGCAAGGGCGAGTCCGGTGAGTTCGCCGCCGCGCGCGCTCTCGCCCGGATAGCCGCGCGCGGCCAGCACGACGGCGATCGCGGCCCGGTCGTGCCAGCGCAGGTCGAACTGCGCGAGTTCGCCGTCGCAGGCGGCCATCAGCGCCGCCAGCAGGTCGGATTTCAGCCGTGGCAGAAGGGCCTGCGCCTCGGGATCGCCCAGGCGCACGTTGAACTCGATCAGCTTCGGCCCGCCCGCGGTCAGCATCAGCCCGGCGAACAGGATGCCGCGGAACGGCGTGCCGCGCCGCTCCAGCACCGCGAGCGCCGGGCTGATGATGCGGGCCATGGTGGTCTCGGCCAGTTCGGGCGTGAAGGCCGGGGTCGGCGCGTAGGCCCCCATGCCGCCGGTGTTGGGGCCGCGATCGCCCTCGCCGAGGCGCTTGTGGTCCTGCGCCGCGCCCAGCGCCAGGGCGTGCTGGCCGTCGCACAGCGCGAAGAACGAGACTTCCTCGCCCTCCAGGCATTCCTCGATCACCACCGTGGCGCCGGCCTCGCCCAGGCTGGCGCGGACCATGAAGGCATCGACCGCCGCCAGCGCCTCGGCTTCGGTGGCGGCGACCACGACGCCCTTGCCGGCGGCCAGGCCATCGGCCTTCACCACGATCGGCGCGCCGCGGCGGCGGATGAATTC
>DAICZL010000243.1 GCA_027311165.1 bacterium | reverse complement strand
GGCGCAGCCCGAGCCCGGCTCGACCCGCCAGGGTGCGGACCGGTGAAGCACATCGCCCGATCAACCTCGCCCCGCTGATCGTCGCACCTGATCGGCGCCCGCCCGATCAGGTTCCTCCCGGTGATCGGCGCCCGCCCCCCGATCGGCGCCCGCCGGGTAAGGCATCCCATCCACCGGTCCCGGCCCGGCTGATGCGCGCCTGGCCCTGCGGCCCGGGGGTGGCGGGCGAGGCGCATCCTGTGCACTCTCTCCTGCCAACCAGACCTGGAACCGCCATGCGCCGCTACCGAATCGCCGCCATCCCCGCCGATGGCATCGGCCCCGAAGTGATCGACGCCGGGCTCGAAGTGCTCGACGCCCTGGCCGCCCGCGATGGCGGCTTCAGCCTCACGGTCGATCGCTACGACTGGGGCTCGGAACGCTACCGCAGGACCGGGGCGCTGATGCCCGCGGACGGGCTGGACCAGCTGCGCAGTGCCGATGCGATCTATTTCGGCGCGGTCGGCTCCCCCGACATCCCCGACCATGTCACGCTGTGGGGCCTGCGCCTGCCGATCTGCCATGGCTTCGACCAGTACGCCAATGTCCGGCCCACGCGCATCCTGCCCGGCGTCACCAGCCCGCTGCGCGATGTGGGCGTGGGCGATCTGGACTGGCTGATCGTGCGCGAGAACAGCGAGGGCGAATACGCCGGTCAGGGCGGCCGCACCCATCGCGGCCTGCCGGAGGAGGTGGCGACCGAGACCGCCATCTTCACCCGCCGCGGCGTCGAGCGGATCATGCGCTTCGCCTTCGCCGAGGCCGCCGCCCGGCCGGCCAGGCACCTGACCGTGGTGACCAAATCCAACGCCCAGCGCCACGGCATGGTGTTCTGGGACGAGATCGCGGCCCTGGTCGCGGCCGACTTCCCCGAGGTCGTCTGGGACAAGGAACTGGTGGATGCCATGACCACCCGCATGGTCCGCCGCCCGCGCAGCATCGACACGGTGGTGGCGACCAACCTGCACGCCGACATCCTGTCCGATCTCGCCGCCGCGCTCGCCGGCAGTCTGGGCATCGCCCCCACCGGCAATGTCGATCCGGAACGGCGCTTCCCCTCGATGTTCGAGCCGATCCACGGCTCCGCGTTCGACATCACCGGCAAGGGCATCGCCAACCCGGTGGCGAGCTTCTGGACCGCCGCGATGATGCTCGACCATCTGGGCGAGAAGGCCGCCGGCGCGGCGCTGATGCGCGCGGTCGAGCAGGTCTGCGCGGCCGGGATCGTGACGCCGGATCTGGGTGGCACGGCAACCACCAGGGACGTCACCCGGGCGGTCTGCGAGGGGCTGGCGGGGGGCAACGCATAGGCAAGGCGCGAAGGCTCCGCGGCCCCCTGCTCGCCCCCGCCCCCCGGTGGGAGCGTGGGAGAGGCCGGCGGCCGGGCCAGGCCAGCCGAGACACGATCCCCCCTCCCCAGGCCCGCCGCGACCAGACGGAACCCGGCAAGGGCCCCAGGCTCCCGCGGGGCTTCTTCCCCCAGGGTCGATAGCGGCTGGCGATAGCGGCGGTCATAGCGGCGGGCGATGGCGGCGGTCGGTAGCGGCGGGCGATAGCGGCGGGCGATAGCGGCGGTCGGTAGCGGCGGTCGATCGCTGCGGTCGGTAGCGGCCGGCGATGGCGGCGGAGCCCTGCGGCCTTGCTTCGAAGGAGGGGGCGGTCCCGCCGGCGTTACTCCTCCGCTTCCTTGGCCCATTCATTGACCAGCGAGAAGCCCACCCCCAGCAGCACCGGCCCCAGGAAGATCCCCAGCAGCCCGAAGGCCAGCGCGCCGCCAAGCACGCCCAGCACGGTCAGCAGGAATGGCAGCTGCGCCCCGCGCGAGATGAACCAGGGCCGGATCACGCTATCCGCGCCGGAGACCGCCACCACGCCATAGATCGCGAGGAAAATCCCCCAGCCGGTCCGCCCGCTGCCCATCAGCCACAGGCTGGCCGGGATCCACACCAGCGGCGCGCCGATCGGGAACACCGACAGAAAACCCGCGACCGCCCCAAGCAGCACCGCCCGCGGCACGCCAGACAGCCACAGCCCGAACGCGGTCAGGATGCCCTGGACGATGGCGGTGCCCAGGATGCCGTAGACCGTGCCGCGCACGGTCAGCCCGGTGACCTCGATCAGCCGGTCGGCGCGCGCATGGGCGATGCGGCGCAGCACCGAGTGCAGCCGCACCGCGATCAGATCGCCATAGGCATAGAAGAAGAAGGCGCTGAACAGCGCGAACACGAAGCTCACCACGCCGTTGGCGATGCCCAGCAGCAGGTTGAACCCGCCCTCGGCGATGATGCCGAAATAGGGCTTGAACGCGGTCACCATCGTGGTCAGGTCGGCGGCCCAGCTGTTCCACAGCGCGGAGAGGGTCGGCCCGACCAGCGGCACCGCCGACACCCATCCCGGCGCGCCGGGCAGCCCCGCGCGCAGCGCCTGCTCCAGGCTGGCGCGCAGGTTGTTGACGTCATCGGCCCCGCCCGGCGCGGCGAGCGCCAGCGGCAGCACGATCACCACCGCGGTGACCGCCACCATCACCCCCGCCGCCGCTCCCCTGCCCATCCTGGTATGGGCGCGCAGCCACTCGAATACCGGCCAGGTGGTGAACACCAGGATGCCGGCCCAGAGCAGGGCCGAGATGAAAGGATACAGGGTCAGCACGCAGCCCACGGCGATGCCGCCCAGCAGCAGCCCCATCAGCACGCGTTCGGCGAGCAGGCTCACCGGCACGGGGCCCTGCTCCTGCCAGACCCGGCCGGGACGGTCCGCAGGCTCGCGTCTGGTCGGGTCATCCGGCATCTTCTGTTCCTCCCCCAAGACGCGGCTTCGGCCCATTCAGACCGCCCGGGCCTGAACGGGGCAAAGCCGCACGCCATCGCTGCGCCGGTGCGGCTTCGTTCGCTACCGCCTGCCCGCCCTATATGGGAAGCAGGCGTCAGGATCAGGACCCCCTGGCTTTCGCTGAGGGGCCGGGGG
>DAICZL010000240.1 GCA_027311165.1 bacterium | reverse complement strand
TCACCTTGGCGCGCATCCCGGTTTCGAGCGCCACCGGCTGGGTGCGCACCAGCGCGCCCGCCACATGCACCCGGACATGCCGATCCGCCGGCGCCGCATTGGCCGCCGCGGGGGCACCGGCGACGAAGCTCACGCTGCCCGCGAACGGGGTGTCGGGCAGGGCCTCCAGCACCACCATCGCCTCCGCCCCGGGCTGGAGATGCGCTGCCGCCGCTTCCGGCAGGCTGAGCGCGACGAACACCGCGTCCGGATCGATCAGCGTCGCGATCGGGGCGCCCGGCTGCGGCGTCTCTCCGACATCGGCGAGCACGTAGCGGATGCGCCCGTCCTTCGGCGCCGTCACCCGATCGTCCGACAGCTGCGCCTTCAGCCGCTCGGCCTCCTTGCGCGCGGTATCCAGCGCCTCTGCCGCGGCCTGTTCGCCGGCGGCGGCGGTGGCGGCGGTTGCAGCGGCGGCGTCGCGGGTCGCCTGGCGCTGCTCGATCGCGGCCTTGGTGACCACGGCGCGGGACTGCCAGCGCTTGAGGTCCTGCTCGGCGGCGGCGAGCTGGCCGCGGCGCTGGATCGCCTCGGCGGCAGCGGCATCCAGGGCGAGTCGGGCCTGGCCGACCAGGGCCTCGGTCCGGGCGAGTTCGGCCTTGACGCCGGAGATGTCGAGTTGAGCGATGATCTGGCCGGACTTCACCAGCTCGCCCTCCTTGACGGCGAACGAGTCGATCGGCGAGGCGAAATTCGCCAGGATCGGCACCGCGGCGGTTTCCAGCCTGCCTTCGGCCTGCACGAAGCCGGCGGGCAGGCCGGGATGGCGCAGGGTCCACCAGTATCCTGCGGCGGCGGCGAGCATGACGATGGCGAGCAGCACGAACGCCAGCCGCAGCCGCCCGCGCCGCGCCGCCGGCTGGTCGGGGGCAGGCTTCTGTGGCCCGTGCTTCTGCGGTCCGGTCCGGGGCATCGGGTTGATGCGCTGCGGCCGGTTGGGCGAATAGGCCGGCTTCATGACGCCTCGCGGGCCCTCTGCCACCGTGTCGATCCTCCATCTTCTGTTCGCCGGTCCGGCGGGGCGGCGGAGTGTTGTGACCTGTGGCGCGGTTTGTCCAGTCGCAGGCGGGGACCACGCGCCTGGCGCCACGGATCCGCCGCGGCAAGGAGACCTGGCGTCTCGGGTGGGGCGGTCTGGTCGGACCGGCACGAGGTCCTGGCATGGCGAAGAGGCTGGCTTCCCCCCGGGGGGATTGCGTGAACCGGGAATGCCGGTCCAGTCAGCGTCCGGCCTTCACCTCGTCGCGGGGTTCGTGGTGGGATCGCAGGGTCGCGTCCGGCCGGAAGGGAACAGGTGATGGCGATCCGATGGCTGGGCGGACAGTGCGTGTCGGGGCGATCGCCTCACGGCGGGGGCGGCGTGTGCCGAGGGGTGGCCTGATGCAGGCCGAAATCGGCCGTCTGATCGGGCAATATGGCTATGGCGTGGTGGCGCTGGTGGTGGGTGTCGAGGGATTGGGATTGCCGGTTCCCGGCGAGACCGTGCTGCTGGCCGCCGCGGTCCTGGCCGGAACCCAGAGCGCCGCGGCGCCGGCCGGCGGGCTGAGCATCGCGGGGGTGATCATCGCAGCGGTGCTGGGTGCGATCGCCGGGGACAATCTGGGCTATCTGCTGGGGCGGCGGATCGGGTTTCCACTGGTGCTGCGCCATGGCGCAGCGATCGGGCTGACCGAGAGCCGGCTGCGGCTGGGACAGTATCTGTTTCTGCGTCATGGTGGAAAGCTCGTGCTGGTGGCGCGTTTCGTGGCTTTGCTGCGGGCGCTGGCGGCGCTGCTGGCGGGCATCAACTGCATGCCCTGGCCGCGTTTTGCCGCTTTCAATGCGCTGGGCTGCACGCTGTGGGCCACGTTGTATGGTCTCGGCGCCTATCTGCTGGGCCGGCGCTTTCACGCACTGATGAGCGGGTTCGGCATGCTCGCGCTGGGGGTCCTGGCGGTGGCGCTGCTGGCCGGGGTGCTGGCGCTGCGGCGTTACCACGGCATTCTGCAGGCGCAGGCCGATGCGGCATTGCCGGGACCGCTCGCCCGGCGCTGAGCGGCCTGCGGGCGCGATGGGGGCCGGCTGCGCACGTGCAGCGACGTATTCAGGCCATCAGGTTCGGATGGATTGACGCCGCAGGTGATCGATGGGCGGTGCCGCCTTGACGGTGCGGGCGGACCAGTCTGCCCGTGCCAGCGCCGCGGCGATGCGGGCACTGACACCGGCCCAGTCCCCCGGGGCGGCCTGGCGGAACAGGCGCAGCGAGTCGTACCACGGCGTGTCGTCCGGCCGGGACAGCATCCAGCGCCAGTCCGGCGCGAAAGGCAGCATGACCCAGCAGGGCACGCCGAGCGCCCCGGCGAGATGGGCGGTCGAGGTATCGACCGCGATCACCAGGTCGAGCGCGGCGAGCAGGGCGGCGGTGGCGGCGAAATCGGTCAGCTCCGGCGCCGCGTCCAGCACCGCGGGATGGGCGGTGACCGCGCCCGGGGCGCGCCCGACCAGCAGGCTGACGAAGCGGATGCCGGGGATCGCGAGGATCGGGGCCAGGAAGCGTTCCGGCATCGAGCGGCGAAAATCGTTGGAGTGCAGCGGATTGCCCGCCCAGACCAGACCCACGCGCGGCCCCGGCGGCAGTCTCGCCTGCCAGGCCGCGCGGCGCGCCGGGTCCGCCGCCAGCCAGCCTTGCGGGCTGGGGATGCAGTCCGGCCGGGTTCCGAACAGGCGCGGCAGGCTCATCTGGTCGACCCAGAAATCATGCTGGCGCGGCCGCTGTCCCGATCCCGTGCCCGCTGGCGGGGCCTGCAGGGGGAAGGCTTCTTCCAGCCCGTCCAGGTCGGCGAAGAGCGGGATCAGCGGCGCGGCGCAGGCGAGTTGAACCCGTGCCCCTCGCGCCGCGAGCGGCTTCAGATAGCGGCTCATCTGGATGGTGTCGCCCAGGCCCTGCTCGGCGCTGACCAGCAGGGTGCGCCCGGTGAGGTCCTGGCCGGTCCAGGCCGGGCCGTCCGGCGTGGGCATCCGGCGGGCGAAGCGGTCGTGGCGGCGGCGCCATTCGTATTTCTCGAAGCCAAGGGCGAAGTCGCCGGCGAGCAGCCGGGCGGCGCTTTCATTCCAGTGCGCCTGGCCGCAATCGGGGTCGAGCCGGATCGCGGCCTGGCAGGCGGCGATGGCCTGGTCGAGCCGTCCCTGCGCGGTGAGCACGAAACCGAGGCTGGCATGGGCGGGCACCAGGGCCGGATCGAGCGCGATCGCGGCCCTTATATGGGCCTCGGCCTGCTCCAGAAGATCGAGATCGACGAGGGCGTTGCCGAGATTGAGCCGGGCCGGAGCATTCGCCGGCGCGGCGGCGACCGCCTGGTGCAGCGCCGCGGCGGCCTCCCGCCCGCGGCCGAGGGCGGCGAGCGCGGTGCCGCGGGCGAACAACGCCGGCGCGAGGTCCGGGGCGAGGGCGAGGGCCGCTTCGGCGGCGGCGAGGGCTTCCTGCGGCGCCTCGCTGTGCAGCAGGGCGGCGGCGAGCCCGGCCTGGGCCGCGGCGAGCGCGGGGTCCAGCGCGATCGCCCGGCGATAGCCGGCGATGGAGGCTTCGCACTGCCCGAGTGAGAGC
>DAICZL010000239.1 GCA_027311165.1 bacterium | reverse complement strand
GTCCATCACCGCCGCGAGGAACGATCCCACGCCATGAACGCCACCGCCGCCGCCCTGACCACCTCCCTCGCGCCGATCGACAAGACCGGCCTGGACGCCCTGATCGCCAAGGGCAAGGCCAATCCCGGCGCGCTGCGCACGCTGAAATGTCGCACCATCGCCGAGGGCCGCTTCCGTCATCTCAACATGATCCGCACCCTGCCGGCGCATGTGATCGACGAGCCGCCGGGCCTGCTCGGCGATGACACCGCGCCCAACCCGTCCGAGGCGGCGCTGGCCGCGCTCGGCTCCTGCCTCGCGGTCGGCATCCACGCCAATGCGGTGGCGCAGGGCATCACGATCCGCTCGCTCTCGCTCGATCTCGAGGCCGACATCAACATCACCGCGGTCTGGGGCACCGGCGATACCTCGCCCAAGCCGGTGGGATTCGAAGCGGTGCGGGCGAAGGTGCATCTGGACGCCGACGCCCCGCAGGAGACGCTGGATGCGCTGATCGCCCACGCCACCGCCTGGTCGCCGGTCGCCAACACCTTCACCAAGCCCGTCGCCCTGTCGGTGACGGCGGCCTGAGCGGGGGCGTGCCATGACCGCTGCGTCCCTCGCCGCCGCCCCGCCGCTCTCGTCGCCGCGCGATCCCCGGGCCGCGTCGCTGCTCGAGGTACTGCAGCAGCGGATCGACGCCGACCTTGCCCCGATCGCTGAGCGGATCGACCGTGACGGGCTGTATCCGGACGCGGCGCTGCGCAGCCTGGGCCGGGCCGGGCTGTTCTCGGCCCATCTGGCGCGCCATTCCGCGACCGGGGTCGCCGATCTCGCGCTGGCCGTCGACGCCATGGCGGCGGTGGGCCGAAGCTGCATGGCCACCGCCTTCTGCACCTGGTGCCAGGACGCGAGCGGCTGGTATCTGGAGAATTCCGACAACGCCGCGCTGCGCGAGCGGCTGCAGGGCGGCATTGCCAAGGGCGCCGTGCTCGGCGGAACCGGCCTGTCCAACCCGATGAAGGCGTTTTCCGGAATCGAGGGCCTCAAGCTCAAGGGCCAGCGCGTTCCCGGCGGCTATCTGGTCTCTGGCATCCTGCCCTGGGTCTCCAATCTCGGGCCGGGGCACTGGTTCGGCACGGTGTTCGAGGACGCGGCCGACCCCGCCCATCGCGTCATGGCCATGATCCAGTGCGGCCAGCCCGGCGTGGAGATCCGCCAGAACGCCCGCTTCATCGCCCTGGAAGGCACCGGCACCTACGCGGTGCTGTTCCGCAAGGCGCTGATCCCGGACGAGGCGCTGCTGGCCGACCCGCTGGGCGCCATGGTCGGGCGCATCAAGGCCGGCTTCATCCTGTTGCAGACCGGCATGGGGCTCGGTGTGATCCAGGGGGCGGTCGATCTGATGCGCGCGGCCGATGCCACCCATGGC
The DNA here is from genome assembly GCA_027311165.1 of bacterium. Lineage (GTDB taxonomy): Bacteria > Pseudomonadota > Alphaproteobacteria > Acetobacterales > Acetobacteraceae > DAICZL01. The sequence continues at coordinate 873 of DAICZL010000239.1, read as the reverse complement.
CACGCCAATGCCTGGCTGCCGCGCCGCGCCGGGCATTTCGAGGCCGATGCCGCCGCGCTGCGCGAGGAGATCGGCGCGCTGGCCGCAACGCCCCATGACCCGGACGGGGCCTATCTGCGACGGGTGCTGACCGCGCGGCTGGCGATCAGCGAGCTGGCGCTGGAAGCCGCGCAGGCCGCCCTGCTGCATGCCGGCGCGCGCGGCTACCTGGAGGGCTCGGCCCATCACCGGCGCCTGCGCGAGGCCTGGTTCGTGGCGATCGTGACCCCCTCGATCCGCCATCTCCGCCAGGAGCTCAGCCGGATGTCACGGAACTGACCGCCATGCGCACCCTGGTGATCACCGATGCCGCCGGCACCGAGACCGTGCTGGCGGGCCATGACGGCGACAGCGCGATGCAGCTGGCCCGTGCCGCCGGATTGCCGGTGCTGGGCGAGTGCAACGGGTCCATGGCCTGCGCCACCTGCCACGTCATCGTCGATCCGCACTGGGCCGGACTGCTCGACGCGCCCTCGGAGTCCGAGGAGGCGACGCTGGATACGCTGTTCGATCTGGCCGCCACGTCCCGGCTTGGCTGTCAGATTCGGCTGAGCGCCGCGCTCGATGGGCTGCGGCTGTCGCTGGCGGCACCGTAACCGTCTGACGACCGAAACAAGGAGGCTGCTGATGAGCGAACAGGTCCTGGTAAGCCCGGCCGAACTGCAGGCGATGATGGCCGCCAACGGCCGGGCCGGCGGCACGGTTGTGATCGACACGCGCGCGCCGGGATAAACCATCTGCAACATCTGCTGGATGCTGTCGCGCGTGGCGTCGATCTGCTTGGCGAGATCGGCGGCGGCCTCGCTATCCTTCTTGCCCTGACCGCGCTGCGCC
>DAICZL010000154.1 GCA_027311165.1 bacterium | reverse complement strand
TCACCACCCTCACCCTCGATCCCACGGCGAACTGGCAGTTCGCCGGCCCCTCCACCCTGGCCAGCGGGGCGATGCTGAACGCGTTCGGCGCGATGACCGCCACGGGGGGGGTCACGCTCGCAGGCAGCAGCCAGTTCTGTGCGCGGGCGACCGGCAGCGTGCGGATCACCGGCGGCCTGGCGCTGCAGGGGGGCACTGTCTCCAGCGTCGGCAGGCTGGAACTCGGCAGCACCGGCGGCGCTGCGCTGGGCGTCGTCACGATCGATGCCGGCAATGCGCTGAGCGGCTGGGGCACATTGTCGGGGGCAGTGACCGATAACGGTGTTCTGACCGCTGCCGGCGGCACGTTGCTCGCCACCAACAAGATCGCAGGCAGCGGCAGCATTGCCATCGCGTCCGGCGCCACGCTGAGTGTGGCCGGGGTGCTGGGGGTGGCCGATGTCAGCTTCGCCGCATCCGGCGGGGCGAGCCTCGCTCTGTTGGCGCCGCACGATGTGAGCGCCACCCTGTCGGGCTTCGCCGCCGGGGACACGATCGACCTGATCGGCCAGATCGCGACCACGCTCAGCTTCGTCTCGGGCGGGCTTACGGTCAGCGGCGCGGGCGGCACGATCGGCCGGCTGGTCCTGGCGGGGTCCTATACCAGCCAGTCCTTCGGGCTGGCCGCGGATGGACATGGTGGCACGGATATCCTGTTCGTTGCACCGGTAGCCAGCGCCTGGCATCCGGCGGTTCTGGCCGGGCTGCATGCAGCCGCACCGCTCGCCGCGCCGCCCGCGGTGCATGGCGGAACTGCTCAGGCCGCCATCGCCGGGGCCTCCCATAGTGCGATCGCCGCGTTCCTGGCGCATCTCACAGGCCATGGCTGAGCGCTCCGGCGGCGGCGCCTGAGCGGGGGGGCAAGCGCGCGAGGGGCTTGCCCCGCCCAGGACGCCGGAGCGCGTGCCGGATGAGAGCGGCCGATCCGATGCGTCTTCGGACTCCCTCCGGCTTGGGGATCCCCTGCGCAAGGATCAGACCCCTGGCGGAGCCATGTGCGTGGCGCAGCCTGTGGCCAGTCCCCCATCTCCGCCAGGCCGGGTTGCTCCTGCGCTGCAGGGACCCGATCGATCGGTTTTCAGCCCGGTTGAACCGGCTCGGTTGGCGCTGATCTGACCGCCAACGCCGTCTGATCGGCAGAGGGCCTCGTTCTGGCGGGCCTGTTCTCCTGGCGCGTGGGAAGCATGTGTCGGGATCGGAGCATGGGATCCCTCGGCGGGCCGGGGAGGGTCCGGCCCGATCCCGAAGGGAACCCGGCCGTATCGCCGTCCGGGCCATCGTCGTCCGGGCCATCGTCAGCCGGCAGGCTTGGCGCATGGCGGTCCGCAGCCCCCCAGGCGGCGCCTCAGGCCGGCACCTTCCGATCCGGCACCTCCGATCCAGGTCACCCGATCGCCCCCCGACCAGGTATCGTCCGGGGGGTATCAGGGCCGGCCCGAAACCGGGCGCGTGCCGTTTTACGGGATCATATTCACAAGAATTGATTTGGCGCGCCCCCGTTCGGTAGGCGATACAAACTTCAGGATTTGTTAGACCGTCCCAGAACGGTCATCGTGACATTGGAGGGCAGGATGCAAGGCTATGTCGTCACTGGCGTCCGCGATACGGTCTCGCTGATCGATCCCGCCAGCCAGGATCCGCTCAGGATTACGGCCAGCGCCCAGGTTTCCGGCACCTATGGGGTGGTGGGCAGTACCGCGGCGGCCTGGTCGATCGCCAATTTCGGAACGGTCACGGGAGCGCGCGGGGCCAGTGGCGGCGGTTCCTATGGCTATGGCATCATGCTCGCGGCCGGCGGCCGGATCACCAATGGCTCGGAGGGCGATCCGCTGGCGCGGATTTCCGGCGCCGACAGCGCGATCGACATCCGCGTGGCCGCGGGCAGCATCGTCAATCACGGCACGATCGCGGGGGCGGCACGCTATGGCATCCGCCTGGAAGCCGGCGGCAGCATCGTCAATGGCGCGCCTGACGGGAACGCGGCGCTGATCACGGCTCAGGGTCAGTCCTATAACGGTCGCGCCTACGATGCCCGCGCTGTGATCGGGGTCGGCGGGGCTGCCGGCACGGTTACCAATTTCGGCACCATCGCCGGCGCCGCCTATGACGCCGTGAGCCTGCTCGCCGGGGGATCGGTGAAGAATGGCAGCAAGACCGATCGGACGGGGCTGATCTCGGCCAGCAGCGTCGGGGTGCTGATGGACGGGGGCGGGAGCGTCGTCAATGACGGCACGATCGCCGGAAACATCGGCGTGGATCACGCGCTCGCCACGGCCGGCCTGACGGTCACCAATGCCGGCACCATCACCGGCAGTGACGGCGTCGCCGTGCTGCTGGCCAGCGGCGACCGTCTGGTGGTCGATCCCGGCGCGGTGTTCCAGGGCATCGCCGTTGCCCGTGGGGGCGGGGCGGTACTGGAACTCGCGCACGGCGCCACCGCCGGCAGTCTGAACGGTATCGGCCAGAGTTTTGCCGGCTTTTCCACCATTGCCCTGGACGCGCATGCGCATTGGCAGATCGGCGGGACCGATGCCCTGGTCGCCGGCACCACGCTCGCGCTGGATGCCGGTGCGCGGCTCGACGTGACGGGGACGCTGCAGGCGGCGGGCGGGCTGGTACTGACAGGCACCGGCACACTGGCGACCAGCGCTGCCGCGGGCGGGTCGATCGAGATCGGCAGCGGCGCGCTGGGCCCGATGCCGGGAACGATTACAGTGGACTATATCACCGACCTGACCGCGTCCGGCACTCTGGCAGGGCCGGTGCTGAATGACGGCACGATCAACCTGGCCGGCGGCACGCTGGCGCTGACCGGCAGGGTTCTGGGCAGTGGCACGTTGAGCTTCCTGCCCGGCCATGCCGCGACCCTCGACCTCACCGATGCGCGGCCCCAGGTGGCGATCAGCGGGTTCGGTGCCGGGGATACGATCGAACTGCAGCGGATCGCCGGCAGCGCGCTCAGCTATCGATCCGATCCGCTGGGCGGGGGCGTGCTTAGCGTGCTGGGGGCCGGGGTGCCGCTGGCCAGGCTGGATTTCGTCGGCAGTTTCACGGCGGCCGATTTTCACATCGCCGCAGGCGGGCAGGGCAGCACCCTCCTCTCCTTCGGATCGCCGAGCGCGGCAGCGCAGACCGGCCTGCTGCATCCGATAGGGTACCGCTGAGCCAACCACACCGGGGGACCCGCATCCTTCGGGCAGTCCGCCGCCAGGGAAGCCAGGCCCCCTTGGGCCGGGCGGCGGCTCTGCTCCCTGGCGGGTTTCCCCGATGCGGGCAGCGGCCCTGGGTCTTTGCAGGCCTCGTCAGCTCAGTCCGGCCAACCGAACAGATCGGCGGGCGAGGCCTCCCCGCGGCTGTAGCCATTGGCGCAATACGCCCCACCCTGGTAGCGCTCGATCACCGGATCGCCGCTGAGCTTGCCGGCCAGCTGACCGGCGAAGCCGTCGGCGCTGTCCTGGGGCGCCCAGCCCAGCCGCGCCCGCGCGTCCTCGCCCCAGAAACTGCGCGCATTGGCGGAATTGCCCCAGACCACGGCGCAGCCGGTCCGCTCGGCCAGCACGCAGCGGGCGACCAGCCGGCAGAGATCGTCATAGGACAGCCAGGTCGCCAGCATCCGCGCATCGACCGGCTCGGGGAAGCAGGAGCCGATGCGCAGGAACACGCTCTCCACCCCGTGCTTGTCCCAGTACAGCCGGCCCATCAATTCGCCATAGGCCTTGGACAGGCCGTAATAGCTGTCCGGGCGCAGCTGGCAGTCATGGTCCAGCCGCTCGCCGCGCTCGTGAAATCCGATCTAGTGGTTGGACGAGGCGAATACCACGCGGGACCGTTCGCGCCGTGCGGCTTCGTAGATATGGTAAAGCCCGCGCAGATTGGGCCCCAGCACCTCCTCGAAGGGCCGGTCGACCGAGACGCCGCCGAAATGCAGGATCGTGCCGCAGCCCTCGGCCAGGCGCAGCATCGCCACGCCGTCGGCCAGGTCGGCGCGGGTGAAGCTGGCATCCGGCGGCATCGGGTCCGGGAACGGGGCGATGTCGGTCAGCCGCAGCGCCAGGCCCTGGGCGCCGAGCGCGCGTGTCAGCACACGGCCCAGCGCGCCGGAGGCGCCGGTGAGCAGGACGGGACGGGATTGGGGGGGCATGGCGGCTCCTCGGGCGTTGGAGCCGCGGACGGTCGGGTCCGCGCGCGCTGCCGTCAAGTCCGCAGGAAAAAGGCAAGGCCAGGGCATTGCCCTGGACCCACCAGGGATCTGGAGGTCCCTGGACCCGCACTTCTTTGGGGGCTACCCCCCAGGGAACGCGGGTCGAGGGAGCGTATGCTCCCTGGTGGGGCGAGGGCGGAGCCCTCGCCTTTTTCCTTGAACCGGCTCAGCCCGCGCCGTTCGTCCGGAACCAGGTCAGCATCTGCTGCCAGCCCTGTTCTGCCTCGGCGCGGCGGTAGCTCGGCCGGTAGTCGGCATGGAAGCCGTGGGGCGCGGCGGGAAACACGAACAGCTCGACGATGCGGCCCGCCGCCTGCCCACGTGCCACGGCGTCCTGCACCGCGGCGAACGGGATCGACGTATCCTGTCCGCCATACAGGCCGAGCAGCGGGCAGTGCAGTTCGCCGGCGAGATCGGTCGGGGTCTGGGGCTGGATCGGGCTGACCGGGCCGCTCACCGGGCCATACCAGGCCACCGCCGCCTTCAGCCTGGGGTTATGCGCAGCGTACAGCCAGGTGTTGCGCCCGCCGCGGCAGAACCCGGTCACCGCGAGCCGCGCCGGATCGCCGTGGTTGGCCTCGGCCCAGACCAGGGCCGCATCCATATCGCTCAACGCCAGACTGTCCGGCGCCTTGGCGATCACCTCGCGGAGGATCTTCTGGATGTCGGTCAGCTTGCTCAGATCGGCGATGCGGGCATAGATCTCCGGGGCGACCGCCAGATACCCGGCCTTGGCCAGCCTGCGGCAGACGTCCTTGATATATTCGTGGACGCCGAAGATCTCCTCGTTCACCAGCACGGTCGGGAACGGGCCCGGGCCCTGGGGGCGGGCGAAATAACCGGGGATGTGGCCGTCGGCGACCGGGATCTGGATTTCCCCGGCTTCGAGCCCCTCACTGCCGGTATGGATCGCCTGCGCCTGGGCGTGGCTCACCGCCAGGGTGAAGCCGCTGATCAGGCTCGACATCATCATCCGCCGCCGCGCCAGCGGAAACCCGGCCAGGCCCTCGGCACCTTGCGGGCTGGTCAAAGCTGCGCTCCTCCGGCCGGCGCGGCCGGAGATCTCCGGCCGGGAGCCTCCGGCCGGCCCCCGGTCACTGTGCTTCCAGGCTGGCGTTGCCCCGTGCGGCGTTGCCCCGTGCGGCGTTGCCCTCCCGCCGGTGCTGGCGCGTCCGGCGGCCGTCGTGCCGGAGCCCGGTCAGCCGGGCGCCGCCGGGACCATCGCTCAGGCATGGGCGGGCACGGGTGCTGCGACGCTCATCGCGGCGTTGAGATTCGCATCGATCGTGGCCAGGAAGTCCTGGGTATTCAGCCAGGGCTGGTCGGGGCCGATCAGCACCGCCAGGTCCTTGGTCATCGCCCCGCTCTCCACGGTCTCGACGCAGACCCGCTCCAGCGTCTCGGCGAAGCGGGTCACCTCGGGGGTCTCATCGAACCGGCCGCGATAGGCGAGCCCGCGCGTCCAGGCGAAGATCGAGGCGATCGGGTTGGTCGAGGTCTCCCGGCCCTTCTGGTGCTCGCGATAGTGGCGGGTGACCGTGCCGTGCGCCGCCTCGCTTTCCACGGTGCGCCCGTCCGGGCTCATCAGCACGCTGGTCATCAGCCCCAGGCTGCCGAAACCCTGGGCGACGATGTCGGACTGCACGTCCCCGTCATAGTTCTTGCAGGCCCAGACATAGCCGCCCGACCATTTCAGCGCGCTCGCCACCATGTCGTCGATCAGCCGGTGCTCATAGGTCAGGCCCAGGCGGTCGAATTCGGCCTTGAATTCGGCCTCGAAGATCTCCTGGAACACGTCCTTGAACATGCCGTCATAGGCTTTGAGGATGGTGTTCTTGGTCGAGAGATAGACGGGATATTTCCGGGCGATCCCGTAATTGAACGAGGCGCGTGCGAAGCCTTCGATCGAGGCCTTGGTATTGTGCATGCCGAGCGCCACGCCGGCGCCACGAAAATCGTGCACGGACAGGATCTTGGAGGGCTCTCTTTCGTCGTCCGGCTGATAGACCAGGGTCACCCTGCCGGGTCCCGGGATCCTGGTCTCGGCGGCGCGGTAGACATCGCCATAGGCATGCCGCCCGATCACGATCGGCTGGGTCCAGTGCGGCACCAGGCGGGGGACGTTGCGGCAGATGATCGGCTCGCGGAAGATGGTGCCGTCGAGGATGTTGCGGATCGTCCCGTTCGGGCTGCGCCACATCCGCTTGAGCGAGAATTCGCTCACCCGCGCCTCGTCGGGGGTGATGGTCGCGCATTTCACGCCGACCCCGAACTCACGGATGGCATTGGCGGATTCGACCGTGACCTTGTCGTCGGTCTTGTCACGATACTCTATTCCGAGGTCATAATACCGCAGGTCGATATCGAGATACTGAAGGATCAGCTTCTCCTTGATGAACCCCCAGATGATCCGGGTCATCTCGTCCCCGTCCAGTTCCACGACCGGGGTGCGAACCTTGATCTTTTGCATATCGTCCTCTCGCCCTCGCCGCGGCGGATCCGCGGCCGGCCTCTGTGTTGCACTGCAGCTTCGCATCCGGACGGAGGGCCGACAAGCATTCTCGGGCCGCGGCCGGTGATCGGTGCCGTCGCGATGACCCGGGCAGGGCCGACGCGTCGCGTCGGCCGGCGGTCGGGGTGAGCCTGATCCGCCGCCACGCGAGTCTCGTCTCCATCGGGGTCACGCTGGCTGCCGGGGCGCTGATCGCTGCCGCCTGGTTCGGCGCCTTCGCCGCGATCGATGCCGAGCGCCAGCAGACCATGCTGCGGCTGCAGGCCGATACCGCCAACCAGGCGCTGGCGTTCGGCTCCCAGATGCAGCGCCAGCTGCTGGTCTTCGACCAGACCCTGCGCATCCTCAAGCAGGACTGGGAGGGCGGGCCGGCGAATTTCCGTCTGCCGGCCTGGCGTGAGCGGCTGGTGGCGCTGGGCGATCTCGCCTCGGGCGTGTTCGTGGCCGATGAGAGCGGGCGGATCCGCAGCAGCACCCGACCGGAGATGGCCGGGCTCGATATCAGCCCTCAGGCGTATTTCAGGGAGGTGCTGGCGATCGTGCCGGCCGCCGAGCGCACCCTGCTGAGCGCCCCGCTGCGCAGCCGCCCCGGAGGGCCCTGGCAAATGGTGATGTCGCGCCGTCTCGATCATCCGGACGGGTCCTTCGCCGGGGTCATCGGCCTCACCCTCGATCTCGCCGCGCTCGAGCGCATGTTCCGCCAGGTCGATCTGGGGCCACTCGGGCTGATCGGCCTGATCGGAGGCGATGGCACGGTGGTGGCGATGGCGGCGCCGGTGGCGGTGCCCCCCGGCACCTCGCTGCGCGACAGCAGACTGTTCGCGGCGCTGTCGGGTGCCGGCTCTGGCAGCTGGTCAGGCCCGTCCGCACCGGATGGCCTGGTCCGCATCATCGCCTTCCGGGCGATCCCGGAATGGCATCTGCACCTGGTCGCGGGCCAGGACGAGGCGTCCGCCCTGGGGCCATCGGTGGCCTGGGCGCGCGAGGCGCAGGTGTTCGCGGCCGGGCTGTCGCTGCTGGTGCTGCTGATGGCCGGGCTGTTGCTGCGCGAGGCGGCGGCTTCACGCCAGCGCGAGGAGCGGCTCGATCACGACCGCAGCGAACTCGCGGCAGCCAATGCCGAGCTGGAAGCCGCGCGCACCCGGGCCGATGCCAAGACCGCCCAGCTCGAGATCACCATCGCCGGCATGTCCGACGGCGTCTCGATGCTCGATGCCGATCTGCGGCTGCTGCACTGGAACGACCGCTATCCGGAATTCACCGGTGCGCCGGCCGCGATGCTGCGGCCCGGCGTGTCGATGGCCGAGATCATCCGCGCCCAGGCCGAAGCCGGGGAGTTCGGCGCTGTACCGGTCGCCGAGGAAGTGGCCAAGCGGATGGCCCGGCTCAACACGCCGGTCAAGGTGCAGATCATCGAGCGCCAGCGGCCGAACGGGCGCACCGTGGAACTGCGTCGCGCGCGCCTCGCCGATGGCGGCATGGTGACGCTCTACACCGACATCACCGCGCGCAAGCAGACCGAGGAGGCGCTGCTGCGCGCCCGCGAGGCGGCCGAGGCGGCGACCGAGGCGAAATCCCGCTTCGTCGCCATGGTCAGCCACGAGATTCGCACGCCGCTCAATACGCTGCTGAACAGCCTGACCCTGCTCACCCAGTCCAGCCTGACGCCGGCGCAGCGCCGCCTGGTCGATCTGTCCGGTGAGGCGGGCGATGTGCTGCTCGGGCTGCTCGAAGACATCCTGGAGATGTCGAAGCTGGAAGCCGGGCGGCTGGTGCTGCGGCCGCGCTCCTTTCCGCTGCGCGCGCTGCTGGAAGGGGTCGCCGAGATGTTCCGCGCCCAGGCCGCCGAGCGCGGCCTGTCGATCTCGGTCGAGATCGCGACCGGGGTGCCCGAACGGGTGCTCTACGATCCCGCCCGGCTGCGCCAGGTGCTGACGAACCTCACCAGCAACGCCACCAAATACAGCAGCACCGATACCGGCGGCGAGGAGATCCTGCTGCGCGCGGAGACCTGCCGTGTGGGCGCGGGCACGATGCTGCGGATCGGCGTTCGCGATCCCGGCCCGGCGATCACCGAGGCCGACCGGGCGCGGCTGTTCCAGCCCTTCGCCCAGCTCGACCGCGCTGCCGAGGACGGCTCGCCCGGCTTCGGTCTCGGCCTGTCGATCTGCCGCCGCCTGATCGGGCTGATGGGCGGCGAGATCGGCAGCCTCGCCACCGAGGATGGCGGCAACGAGTTCTGGATGGTGCTGCCCCACCAGGAAGCCGGCGCCGCCGAAGCGGAGGTTCTGCCCCGGGCATCCCGCCGCCTGCCGCGCAGCGTCGTGCTGGTGGTCGATGATGTCGCCTCCAGCCGGGCGGTGACCGCGACCCTGCTGCGCCGGGAGGGACATGGCGTGGCGACCGCTGCTTCCGGCGCCGAGGCGCTGGCGCTGCTGGCAAGCCGGCCGTTCGATCTGGTGTTCGTCGATCTCGGCATGCCCGGCATGGGCGGGCTGGAGACGGCGCGGCGGATCCGCGTGCTGCCCCCGCCCGCCCGTTTCGTGCCGATCGTGGCGCTGACCGGGCATGTCTCGGCCGAGGATGGCGCAGGCTGCGTCGCCGCCGGGATCAATCTGCTGCTCGGCAAGCCCGCCGATCCGGCCGCGCTGCTGGATGCGCTGGCCCGTCTGGTCTGGCAGTTGTCACCGGTGCGGGTGCTGCCGGCGCGCCCCGCGGACAGGTCGGCGGCCGACCGGCCGCCGCTCGATGCCGACCGGCTGGGCCATCTGCGGGAAAATCTCTCCCCGGCGACGCTCGCCCGCCTGGTCGAGGAGTGCCTCGTGGATCTGCGGCTGCGGGTGCCGGCGCTGCGCCATGCGATCGCCGGCCTGCGGCCCGGCCCGATCGAGGAGGTGGCCCACGCCATGGCGGGGGTGGCCGCGAGTTACGGTCTGGCCGCGCTGGAGGAACGGCTGCGTCAGGTCATTCTGGCGGCCCGGACCGGCGATGCCGCCTCGGCTGCCGGCGCCGCCGATGCGATCGAGGCGGAACTGGCCCGGGCAGGGCAGGCGATCCGCGCGGCGGTGGGGTTCTCGACCGAGTGAGGCCAGGCGCCGGCTGCGCAGTCGCTGCCTGCGCTGCGGCTTCGGCGTGCGCAGGCAGCGGGGGCTTGCGGCTTGGCCGCCTGGCGTGGTGGCGCAAACGCGGCCTGGGCTCGGCCCGGGACCCGCTCAGGGCCTGGCCCTGGCGACCGGCTCCCGGTGACTGGCTGGCCCTGGCGACGGCCTGGCCCCCGTGACTGACTGGGGCGACTGACTGGCCCCGGCGTCTGACTGGGGCGACTGACTGGCCCCGGTGTCTGACTGGGGCGACGGCCTGGCCCCCGGGCACTTCGTCCTGGGCGGGGGGACGCCCCTCGCTCTCGGGGGATGGCCTGTCGCGACTCTGCTCAGGCGCCGTCCTCATGCCCCTGTGCCGGTTCCCAGCCCGGGGGGGCCAGCTCGAAGCCGGCAAACTGGAAGGCCGGTGCGACGATGCAGCCGACCAGGGTCCAGTCCGCCAGACTGCTGGCCGCCTGCCACGCCCCTGCCGGCACCACGGCCTGCAGGACTTCGCCGGCGGCGAGGTCCGGGCCGAGCCTGATCCGCCCTGGCGGGATGGCCGGCGCGGCGATCTCGAGCACGAGCGGCGCGCCGGCCTGCCACAGCCAGATCTCGGCGGCATCGACGCGGTGCCAGTGGCTGCGCTGCCCCGCCGCGAGCAGGAACAGGATCGCCGTGCCGGCACCGCGCCCGCCATCGCCGGGCAGGTCGCGCCAGGTCTCGCGGTAGTGGCCGCCTTCCGGATGCGGGGCCAGTGCCAGCGCCCGGATGACCGCTTCGGCCTGCAGTCCGGGCTGGCGCAGATCGATCAGCTGGCGTCCTTGGGGATGGTCCGCATCAGGCCCGGCGTGGCAGAGAACCCGGCGAACCAGGCAGCGAGCGCGGGACAGGCATCGCGCCAGGGTTCCGCGGCGAAACGGAAATCCAGATAGCCGAGCGCGCAGCCGATGCTCAGGCTGCCGATATCGGCCGCGTGACCCGGCAGATCGGTCTCCAGCATCGCGAGCGCGCGGCCGATCGCCGCCTGTTGCCGCTCCATCCAGGCCGTGCGGGCGGCCTCTTCCGGCTTGGCCTGCTCCATCCGCCGCCCGACCGCGGCATCGAGAATGCCATCGCCCATCGCCTGCAGCTTCAGCGCCCGCCAGCGCGCCGCGCCGGAGGGCGGGAACATCGGCGGCGCGTCGCCCAGACTGTCGAGATACTCACAGATCACCGGACTGTCGAACAGGGCCAGCCCGTCATCGGTGAGCAGGGTCGGCACCTTGGACAGCGGGTTGTCGGTCAGCAGATCGGGGGTGGAGAGATGCGGATTGGTGGGCACCAGAGTGATCCGGCCGTCGATCTCACGGGTGATGGCGCAGGCCATCACTTTGCGGACATAAGGGCTGGTCAGCGACCAATAGAGTTTCACGGCGGCGCTCCTTGGCGGGTGGGTGGTGGTGCTCGGGCAGGCCAGGCAAGGCCAAAGGGGCTCCGCCCTTTGCGTAGTCGCTCAGCTCTGGTTCCTGGACCCCGTGGGGTCGGGGGGGCCTCCCCCCTTCCATGCGGGTCCAGCGACCTCGGGTCCCTGATGGGGTCCACGGGACCATCGCCCCTGCCGTATTTCCTCCCGCCGCCAGCGCGGCAGGAGGATCAGCTCAGAACCGGTCCTTGCGGGCGCGGATATCGGCCAGCGCCGCGGCATCGCGCGCGCGCAGGAACGGGTTGGCGGCGCGTTCCCCGGCCAGTTGCGCCGGGATCGTGGGCCGGCCTGCCGCCCGCAGCGCGGTGACCTCGGCGGCACGGGCCTGCAGGGCCGTGTTGTCCGGATCGATCGACAGGGCGAAGCGGGCATTCGCGGCGGTGTATTCATGCCCGCAGCACACCAGCGTGGCGTCCGGCAGCGCGGCGAGCTTGCCCAGGCTGGTGAACATCTCGGCGGCAGTGCCTTCCAGCAGCCGGCCGCACCCCAGGCTGAACAGCGTGTCGCCGCAGATCAGCACGCCGCCCTCGGCGAAATGGAACGCGATATGTCCCCTTGTATGGCCGGGGGTGTCGATCACCACGCCGGAGCTTTCACCCAGCCGCACCGTATCGCCCTCGGCCAGGGCATGGTCGAGCCGGGGCAGCCGGTGGGCATCGGCGGCGGCGCCGGCCACCTGCGCGCCGAAGCGGGCGCGCACCGCATCGGTGCCGGCGACGTGATCCTCGTGATGGTGGGTGAGCAGAATAAGATCGAGCCGGCCGCCTTCGCGCAACACCGCGGCCTCGATCGCGGCGGCATCGGCGGGATCGACCACGGCGGTGGCGCCGGTGGCGGCATCGCGCAGCAGCCAGGCGTAATTATCGGTGAACAGCGGGATGGCGGTTGCGGTGATCGGCATGGCGTCGGTTTAGCACCGGCGTGCTGCGCCGCAAACCGGTGGATGATGATATACCGGCGACATGGTGACGACGGGCGCGCAGGCGGCGGGGGATTTCTACGGCACGGCGCTAGGGGCGGTGGCGGCGCGGCTGTTGCGCGAGCGCCTGGGCTTGCTGTGGCCGGACTGCGCCGGATTGTCGGTGCTGGGGGTGGGCTACACCGCCCCCTATCTGCGGCTCTGGCGCGAGGGCGCCCGGCGCTGCGTCGCGCTGACCCCGGCCCAGCTCGGCGTTGCGCGCTGGCCGGCGGGCACCGCGAGCCTGTCCTGCAGCGCCGAGGAGGACGCGCTGCCCTTCCCGGACCTGTCCTTCGATCGCATCCTGCTGGTGCACGGGCTGGAGGCGGCCGATAACGCGCGGCGGATGCTGCGCGAGATCTGGCGGGTGCTGCGCGATGACGGGCGGCTCCTGGTGGTCGCGCCCAACCGGCGCGGCATGTGGGCGCATCTGGAAGCGACGCCGTTCGGCCAGGGCCAGCCCTATTCCTTCGATCAGATCGGTCGGCTGCTGGCTGATGCGCTGTTCCGGGTGGAGCGGCGCGACACCGCGCTGTATCTGCCGCCGACCGGGCTGCGGCTGGTGCTGCGGGCCGCGCCGGTCTGGGACGGGGCGGGCAGGCGGTTCCTGTCGGGCTTCGCCGGGGTGACGGTGAGCGAGGCGGTGAAGGACGCCTATGCCGCGATGCCGGTGCACGCGGTGCAGCGCCGCCGGCTGATGCTGGCCGGTCCGGCGGGCTGAGGGCGGTCTTTCGAGTCCCTCATCGGCCCGGGCACCGCGACAGGCCCGAGACCCGCCGGCGCGCCGGTCGGGCCGGTGGCCTGCAGCTTCGCGTCGCGCCGGCGAGGATTTCCCCGCCGATCCGCGCCGAGACGAGGCCAGGCGCGGGCCCCGGGCGCGACCCGCCAGGGACCGGCGGCACCTGGACCGGCCACCTTTGGCGACCCATTAAAAAACGCATTGCAGTAAATTGATTTTAGGGAATTTCCCTATTGGATCAGGGGGGATGGTGCGCTTTGGCCCGGCCTGATCTTAGCGCCTGTCGGCATCCTCCGCAGCCGATGCGCGTCGCGCGACGGCGGCGGCGGCTTGGTGCGCCGGCTGCGCCGCTCGCCGCGGCCTGGTGGCGGGAGTTCTCCTTGTTCGCCACCGCAAATCGCCGCATTGTCTTTCTATCGAAGGAGGCAATGCCATGATCGCTCAGCCGGAGCCGAAGGCAGATGTGCTGTCCCGCCGCGAGGCGATCCTTGCCGAATTGCGGTCATTGCTGCCCGCGACCGGCCTGATCACCGAGACCCTTCGCCTGAAACCCTACGAGACCGACGGCCTGTCGGCCTATCGCCAGCCGCCGATGGCCGTTGCCCTGCCGGAAACCACCGAGCAGCTGGCCGCCATCCTGGCCGCGTGCCACCGCAACGGCGTGCGCGTGGTGCCGCGGGGCGCCGGCACCAGCCTGTCGGGCGGGGCGCTGCCCATGGCGGACTCGCTGGTGATCGGGCTGATGCGGATGAACCGCATCCTGAACATCGACTACGCCGATCGCTGCGCCACGGTGCAGCCGGGCGTGACCAATATCAACATCACCCAGGCGGTCGCCGAGCGGGGGTTCTTCTACGCCCCCGATCCGTCCAGCCAGCTCGCCTGCATGATCGGCGGCAATGTCGCGATGAACTCGGGCGGCGCGCACTGCCTGAAATACGGCGTCACCGCCAACAACCTGCTCGGCCTGAAGATCGTCACCATCGAGGGCGAGATCATCGATATCGGCGGCGATTACCTGGACGCTTCCGGCTATGATTGGCTGGGTCTGCTGACCGGCAGCGAGGGCCAGCTCGCCATTACGGCGGAGGTGACCGTGCGCATCCTGCGCGCCCCGGAAGGCGCGCGGGCGATGCTGGCGGCGTTCCGCTCCAACGAGGTCGCCGGCGAATGCGTCGATGCCATCATCGGCTCGGGGATCATTCCGGTAGCGCTCGAATTCATGGACCGCCCGGCGATCCATGCCTGCGAGGATTTCGCCCATGCCGGCTACCCGCTGGACGCCGAGGCGATGCTGATCATCGAGGTCGAGGGCAGCGCCGCCGAGCAGGACGACCTGCTCGGGCGGATCAGCGAGATCTGCCGGCGCCACGACCCGATCAGCCTGCGGGTTTCGGCCTCGGCCGAGGAATCCGCGGCGATCTGGAAGGGGCGCAAGGGCGCGTTCGGCGCGGTCGGGCGGATCAGCCCCGACTATCTGTGCATGGACGGCACCATCCCGACCAGCCGGCTGCCCGAGGTGCTGCGGCGGATGGGCGAGATGAGCGAGGCCTATGGGTTGAAGGTCGCCAACATCTTCCATGCGGGGGACGGCAACCTGCATCCGCTGATCATGTTCGACGCCAACGACCCCGAGAGCTTCCACAAGGCCGAAGCCTTCGGCGCCGACATCCTGAAGCTGTGTGTCGAGGTGGAAGGCTGCCTGACCGGCGAGCACGGCGTGGGGGTCGAAAAGCGCGATCTGATGGGCGTGCAGTTCAACGATGTGGAGCTCGACCAGCAGCGGCGGATCAAGTCGGCCTTCGACCCCGACTGGCTGCTCAATCCCAGCAAGGTGTTTCCGCTGTCGGGTTCCCCGCTTTCGTCCTCCCCTCCGCGTTCGTCGCCCTCGGCGCCATCCGGCCTGCCGCGCGCGGCATGAACGAGGCGCTTGCGCCGGCGGACGAGGCGGGGCTGGCCGCCGGCATCGTCGCGGCGGCGGCGGCGGGGGAGCCGTTGCTGGTGCGGGGCAACGCCACCAAGGCGGCGATGCTGCGCCCCGTCCAGGCGGCACGCAGCCTGTCCACGCGGAACCTGACCGGGATCACCCTCTATGCCCCCAAGGAGCTGGTGATC
>DAICZL010000228.1 GCA_027311165.1 bacterium | reverse complement strand
GTTCTGGATCGCCTATATCGTCACCCGTCCGCTGGGCGCCTCCACCGGCGACTTCCTGTCGCAGCCGATCAGCGCCGGCGGGCTGGCGCTGGGCACGGTGGGCACCAGCCTGCTGTTCCTGGCCGCGATCCTGGGCATGGTCGTCTTTATGACCGCCCGCGAGCGTCAGGTGGTGCCGGTGCCGGTGGCGCCGCCCGTTCGGGACTAGCCGCCGGGCGGCAGGCAGGCAATCCGTATCAGTGGCTCCCGCGCCCGCGCATCCGCCGCCCGCCATTATCGCTGCCCGCGATCGGCATCGGGTCCCGGGTCCCGAATCCCATTTCACCCGGCCGTGTCCCTGCGGAGCTGGTCGAGGTCATCCGGTGTCCAGCCGGCGACTTTGCGGCGGAGCGTGACGGACTTCGTATCCTTGGCGGCACGGACCAGGTTGAGGGCGAAGTGTCGGACGACGGCCATATTCTGGCGCCGAAGCCGGGTCGCAGGCGAGACTGGTCGTCGTTGAAAGTGACATCGCGCCCCCAGTGCCGCCGGTTCTCGATGCCACAATGGCCGCGGACCGCCCGGCCTGGTCGCGAACAGGTGTTAATCGGCCCCGAAGTGAGACCCTACCCACGACTCGGATAAGGCATTGGTTTAGAATAGAAAATCACTAATCTGCCGAGGCCCTGATCGGAGAGGACTTTGGCACCGCCTGCATGGCAAATGCGACCAGTTCTGAGGCAGAGCGGTGGGGTCCCGACCGTTGCGATCAGGTCTCCGACAGGCTCATGGCGGCCGGGCGCGCCGCCGCTTAACCCTATCCTAACCATTGCATGCTCTTATGTTCCGCGTGAGCAAGCCCGCGCCCCACCCCCTGGCCGTGCGTTTCGCCGATGTCGTGGCGTTCCTGGTGCAGGGCATCTGGGAAGCGCTCCGCCGGGGCCAGATCGCCGGCCCGCTGATGTGCCGGCTGCGCCTGCGCCTCAACCGGATGAGCCACCGGTTCGCCGTGCTGGTCGCGCATCTGGCGAAGTTCGGGGTGGACGCGCCGCGCCGCACGTATCATCGCAAGCAGCCCCCCGGCCCCGCCAGCTCGCAGGACCCGGCCCAGGGCGACCAGGCCGAGGGCGACCAGGCCCAAGGCGGCCCGGCCCAGGACATCCCCTCCAAGCGCCCCCGCGTCCCCGCGCCGCCGTTGTGGCAGGCCGTGCGCATGCCGCACCGCCGCAACTGGCTGGTCGGGATCAGCCTCGACATCAACTGCGCCAGCGGGCGGCTGCAACATCTGATGCACGATCCGGAACTCGCCGCGCTGCTCGCCGTCTCGCCGCGGCTGGTGGCGCTGCTCCGCCAGCTGTGCCGGATGCTGTCGGTGGAGTTTCCCCACGGCATCCTGCCGCCGCCGCCGCCGAGGAAGCCGCGCGCGCCGCGCCGCCGCCGCTGGCACCCGCCGCGGCGGGGCGATCTGCTGTTCCTGCTGCGCATGGGCAAGCCGCTGCCCGAAAGCTGATCGGGCGGGCGAGCATTCGCACGCGCATTTCGTTACGATATGATAACCATAGGCCCCGCGCCGCCACCGCGGCAAAGCCGGCCGCCCCGCCCTTCCGCCCCGCCCTTCGCGCGGCGCGCCCCGTCCGGAC
>DAICZL010000019.1 GCA_027311165.1 bacterium | reverse complement strand
CACGGCGCCTGTATCCGGTGGCGGTCGCCACGGCGTCTCGGCCGTCGGCCCGGCCGCTACCGGACTGGGTCAAGGTCCGCGAGGAACTTGCGCGGCCTGACCACCAGATGACACTCGCCTTGCTGTGGGAGGAGTACAAGGGCGAGCATCCGGACGGCTACCAATACTCGCAGTTTGCCGAGCTGTATCGACGCTTCGAGAAGCGGCTGTCGGTGGTGCTGCGACAACCGCACCGCGCCGGCGAGAAGTGCTTCGTGGACTTCTGCGACGGCCTGCCGCTGTTCGATGAACACACCGGCGAGCGCGTCAGCACGGAGCTGTTCGTCGGCGCCCTGGGCGCGAGCTCCTACACCTTCGCGTGGGCGACGCTCTCGCAGGATCTGCCGACGTGGCTCGACTGCCACGTACGCATGTACGAGTTCTTTTCCGGCGTCAGTGCGATCACCGTGCCCGACAATCTTCGCTCGGCGATCAAGTCCCCGGATCGCTACGAGGCCGAGATCAACCCGGCGTATCGCGAGCTCGCCGAGCATTACGGCACCTGCATTATCCCAGCACGGGTCAGAAAACCGCGCGACAAGGGAAAAGTCGAGGCGGCGGTGCTCGTGGCACAGCGCTGGATTTTAGCGGTGCTGCGGCATCGTCGATTTTACCACCTCGAGGATCTGAACCGCGCGATCGCCGAGCTGCTGACCCGGCTTAACGACCGGGTGATGCGGCATGTCAAGCAATCACGCCGGCAGCTCTACGAGCGACTCGACCGGCCCGCGCTCAAAGCGATGCCGCCTCACGCCTATGAGTACGCCGAGTGGAAACAGGTGGGCGTGAACATCGACTATCACGTGAACTTCGACGATCACTTCTACAGCGTCCCGTACACACTGGTCGGGGAGTCCGTCTGGTGCCGCGCGACCGGGCGCACGATCGAACTGATCCACCAGGGAAAGCGCATCACTTCCCACGTGCGCAGCTTCGTCAAGTACGACTACAGCACGCATCCTGAGCACCGGCCCGCCTCCCACCGGGCGCACCTCGAGTGGACGCCCTCACGGCTCATCGACTGGGGCCGCAGCATCGGGATACACACCGCGGCGGTGATCGAGCACGTGATCCGCAGCAAGCCGCATCCGGAGCAAGGGTACCGCTCGGCGCTCGGGATCCTGCGCCTCTCGCGCGCGGCCGGCGCCGCGCGGCTCGAACTCGCCTGCGCCCGGGCGCTCGACATCCGCTCCCCGCACTACCGCACCATCAAGACCATGCTCAAGCAGCGCATGGAAGGCGTGGCAGCGGGTGACTGCGCCGCCGAATCGAGCGCCGCCTTGGGCGCCTCGAACGTGCGCGGACCCGGCTATTACCACTGAGCATCACGGATCGTGAACGTCGTCACCGCCGCAGGAGAGCCCACGCCCAGGAAAAAACCCAGTAGATCCGAAATCTCAATTTTTAACCGGCAAATCCAATATCAGGAGCCTCACCATGTTGTATGAACAAACCCACCAAAAGCTGATCGCCATGAAACTCTTCGGCCTGGCCGCCGCGCTGAAGGACCGAATCGAGCGGCGTGATCATCAAGACCTCAGCAAGACCGAGTTCCTCGGCCTACTCATCGATGACGAATGGCTGTATCGGGAAAATCGCAAACTCACAGCGCGCCTGAAGGTCGCAAAGTTCAAACTGCGCGCCGCCACGGTCGAGAGCATCGACTACTCGACGCCGCGGGGGCTGCGCAAGGATCAGGTCCTGGAGTTGACGCAAAATCGCTGGCTCCGTGCCCACGAATCCTTGCTCATCACCGGTCCGTCCGGCTCCGGCAAGAGCTTCGTTGCTCAAGCCTTCGGACAACACGCCTGTCGCTCCTGGTTCCCCGTGCAGTATCTGCGGATGCCGGCCTTGCTGGCGCTGTTCGTACAAGCGCGGGCGCAAGGCACCTACGATCGGCTCATCAAGCGGCTCTCGAAAATCGCGCTGCTCATCATCGACGACCTCGGTCTGGCGACCCTGACCGAGCCGCAGAAGCAAGATCTCCTTGAAGCGATCGAAGAACGCTACGGCACCGGTGCCACGATCATCACATCGCAATTGCCGGTAGCCGACTGGCACGAGTACCTCGGTGGCGGGCGACTCGCCGACGCCATCTTGGACAGGGTCATCCACAACGCTCATCGCATTGAGCTTGCGTCCAGGGACTCGATGCGAAAAAGCCATCCCGACTTGCCCCATGCCGGACAGTCTGATATCTAACCGCTGAGCTTACGTCGCTTCGCTCCGACTGTCCGGCATGGCCCGGATCAGCTGTCCGCCTTGGCCGGAATGCGCAGTAATCCGATAGCTGGAATTTGATAGCTCCCGGAACAACAAGTTCACGGCATGCGGTCCGGCGTCGTCATGACTGCGCTGAGACAATTCCGCGAAGAACGTATCTTGGTCCCACGAACGGCGCCCCCCAGAAAGCGCCTCTTCAAGCACCTGCCTTTGATGCCGAACCTTCTCCGTGTAACC
>DAICZL010000227.1 GCA_027311165.1 bacterium | reverse complement strand
CGCGCAGGCGGCCTCGGCCACCGGTTTACCCACCGTCACCTGGACATCGACCGACAGGCCCATATCGTCGCCGGGTCGGCCGACGAAGCCGCCGGAGACGGGCACCGCCTGCTCGGGCGTGCGCGCGACGCTCACCCGGATCAGGTTGCGCCCGGCGATCAGCCCGTTGGTCGGGTCGAATTCCACCCAGCCCGCGCCGGGAAGGTAGATCGCACACCAGGCATGGGTGGCCCCGCCGCCCACCTTGGCATCCTCGCTGTCGGCCAGCGCCTCGTCGTAGAGATAACCGCTGATGAACCGGGCGGCGAAGCCCAGCGAGCGCGCCGCCTCCATCATCAGCAGGGCGAAGTCGCGGCAGGCCCCGCCGCCCTGGTCGAGCGTGACCAGCGGCGATCTCGTGCCCTGTTCCTCACGCGCCTCGTAGCGGAAATCGGACTTGATCGCCTCGGTCATGGCGATCAGCAGATCGATCGTGCGGGTCGCGCCCGGGCCGCCCAGAAACCGCCGCGCCCAGACCTCCAGCCGGCCTTCCGGATCGGGATGGTGGCGTTCGATCAGCCGCGCCAGGTCGGGGAACTCGCCGAAATCGTAATTGAACGGGTAATGCTCCGCCCGCGGGTCGATCGCCATCTCGGCGGGGACGGGGTAATGCTCGAGGTCGAGGGTCGAGACGATGGTCAACCGGTCGGTCGGCGCATCGCCGAACTCGACATGGCAGACCGAATTGCCGAGCACGTCATGTGCCCAGCGCTGCGCGACCTTGGGCGGGTTGAGGCCGAGGGTCGCATCGAGCAGCCACAGATCATGGCTGTCGCGCGGGCGCAGCATCAGCTTGTGGGTGAGCAGCCGGACCGGCCGGACATAGCGATACTCGGTGGTGTGCACCACGCGGACCCGCGGCATCGGACGACCCTTCCCTGACCGTGGATCAGCGCGCACGCAGCCGCGGCCTTGGCCCAGGCTTGCGCGCGGCGCCCCCCCGGGCCAAGGCGGCAGGGCCGGTGCGGCCGATGACGCTGTTTCCGGCGGCCTCTGTGCCGGCCCCCGGCGAGGGTGCCTGCGGCTTGCCGCCTGTCGTGATGCGGGGAGTGATCATAAGACGGGGCCTTCTCTCACCACCGTTCAGGCGGCCTGGCGGCGGGGCCGGCAGCGCGTCAGCACTCCGCCGGCCTGCCCGCGCAGCCGGCCGAACCGTGCGACCCCGGCCAGCCGGCGATCGAGAAATGCGAGGGTCGCCGCCTCGTCATCCGGTGGCTGGCGCAGCCAGAACAGCAGGGTCGTCCCATACACCCCGGCCAGGGTCGCGCGCTTGGTGTACCAGTTGAAATCGGCCGACCGGTCGCCGGCCGCGTGCCAGATGGCATCCACCGTCCGCGCGAGGCACCGCGCCGAGACCGCGGCATATCGCGGCAGGGCGAGCAGGGCCAGGGCGCGGCGCACCGCATCGCGATGCGGCGCCATCTGGCGCAGGCGCAGCGCAATCAGCGCGCGCACCCGCGCCGGCACCCGCATTGCGGGTAGATCGAGCGCCGCGGCCGCTTCGGCCATCAGCCGGTCGGCCAGGTCGAAATAGGCCTCGATCATGTCGCCGATGCCGCCGGGGAACAGCAATTCGCCATCCTCGGGGGACTGGCCTGACGCGACCAGGGCGCTGCGCAGGGCCCGTCGGGTCCAGCCCTCGAAGGGCACGTGGGGCAGCATCGCCGCAATCGCTTCGTCGCGCTCGGCGCTGCGTTCGGGGGGGGCGATCACGACCGTTCCGCCGGCGCCGCGGCGCGCGCCAGATCCTCGGTGAAGCCGAACAGCGTGAAATCGGTCATGCGCATCGGATACAGGATCCCGTCCAGATGGTCGTATTCATGCTGCACCACGGTCGCATGGAAGCCGCTCGCCTGCCGCGCGACCGGGGTGCCGTCGCAATCCACCCCGCTATAGCCGATCCGGGCTGCGCGTGGCACCGCCCCGCGCAGCCCGTGGATGGAAAGACAGCCTTCCCATCCCAGCATCTTCTCTTC
>DAICZL010000225.1 GCA_027311165.1 bacterium | reverse complement strand
GCCCGATCCCGCAGCGCCCGATCCCCCAGCGCCCGATCCCGCAGCGCCCGATCCCGCCGGGATCAGCGCAGCCCGATTCCGGCCTGCGGCCAGGGCGCGGTCCGGTTCGCCTCCTGCTCCGCGGTCAGCGCCGTCGGGCCTTCGGCCAGGGTCCGCGGCGGCGGGCTGCCGAGATTCTCCGGGCTCGCCCAGCAATCCACATTGGCCAGGCTGCGGGTGCAGTAGGGCTGCTGGGCCGGCGGGGGTTCGGGCGGGCGGCACCAGGCCTCGCCCCGGTCGAGATTGACGATCGAACAATCCTTGCCGGTGACCAGCGAATAGACGCCATCGACCAGCGTGCGGTGGATCAGCGTGACCGATGCGAGATTGGCCCCCGCCGTGGCGATGGCGCCATCGACGCAGCCGCACAGCAGCAGCCCTGCCAGCGGCGCCAGGCAGGAGGCCAGTTTCGGCAGAAAGGCGGAAACCCCGCGGCGCATGGACGCATTGCTGCACGACAGACATGAACGGAGTGTTGCGGCCGGTTTGCTGCAAGCCCGGCACGCCGCTATGCTCCCGCCCCCCGCACGGTGCGCGACCAGCGCGCCGGGTTTCACGCTGCCGAGCGCCAGCTGCCGAGCGCCAGAGGAACGACGTGGCCGATATCTTCGACGAGGTGGACGAGGAACTCCGCGCCGATCGCGCCCGCGATCTGCTGATGCGCTACGGCTTCACGCTGGTCCTGGCGGCCGGGCTGATCGTGCTGGCGGTCGCCGGCTGGCAGGTCTGGCGCTGGAACGACCATCGCCTGGCGGTCGCCGCGGCCGGGGACTACGTGGCGGCGATGGCGCTGGTGGGCGACAAGCCGGGCGAAGTGCGCGACCGGCCGGGCGCGATGGCGGCTTTCGCGAAGGCCGCTGCCGCCGGGCGGGGGGGGTATCGCAGTCTCTCGGATCTCTGGCAGGCCGCCCTCGCCGCCGATGGCGGCGATCTCGACCGCGCCCGCAGGCTCTGGGATGGGGTCGCCGCCGATCAGGGCACCGATCCGCTGCTGCGCGATCTTGCCAGCCTGAACTGGGTGACCCATCAGCTCGACACCGCCGATCCGGCGGCGCTGGCGGCGCGGCTCAAGCCGCTGCTCGATCCGGCCAATCCCTGGCATCTGCTGGCCGCGGAGGCCGATGCGGTGCTGGCGCTGCGCCGCGGCGCCACCGAGGAGGCCAGGACCACCCTGCGGCGGCTGACCCAGGACGCGACCACGCCCGAGGGCGTGCGCAACCGCGCCTCGCTCTTGCTCGGGCATCTCGGCGGATGAGTTCTCCCCGCCCGGACGAGGCGATCGACACGCTCGCGGCCGGAGCCGACGACCGGTCCCACCTCCGGACATGGTCCACCCCCCGGGCCGGAACCGACCTGGCCCGCCGCGGTGAGGTTGGCCAGGACGGAACGGGCCAGGACGGAACGGGCCAGGACGGCGCGGGCCAGCTCGGCGCGGGCCAGCTCGGCGCCGATCAGGACGCCATCGGCCAGGACGGCGCGGCCCAGTCTGGCGCGGCCCAGTCTGGCGCGGCCCAGTCTGGCGCGGCCCAGTCTGGCGAGGCCCAGTCTGGCGAGGCCCAGTCTGGCGCGGCCCAGTCTGGCGAGGCCCAGTCTGGCGAGGCCCAGTCTGGCGAGGCCCAGTCTGGCGAGGCC
>DAICZL010000211.1 GCA_027311165.1 bacterium | reverse complement strand
CAGCTGCGATCGGGGTGCTGGCCGCAAGGGAACCGCCAATGGCAGCGGTGAGCCGTGTCGCACCTTGGGAGACCGAAGCGAAGCTGGACGACGCAACGCTGCGGATCGAGCTGGCCGAGTCCCGGCTGCGGATCGAGCTGGCACAGGCAAGGCTGGCGACCGGGACGCTGAGGGGATCGGCGGAGCTGAATGCGACGGCGCGACCCCTCAGCCTGTCGCTACAGGCTGGTCTCAGCGACGGTGCCCTCGCCGGTGGCATCTCGGGCCTGCCGATCGATCTGACCGGCGGCCTGGCAGAGGGACAGACCTCGCTGACCGCGCGGGGGCGCAGCCCGGCGGCGCTGCTCGCAACCCTCGGCGGGATGGTCCGCCTGTCGGTGCGGCAGGGGGTCCTGGACGGGATCGACCTCAAATCCCTGCGAGACACCCTGGCAGCCCAAGGTGGTTCCGCAGATGCGGCGCAGGCGGAGCAACTTCGTCAGGCTCTGACCGCAGGGCCACTGGCCGGCGGGACCAGTCGGTTCGACCGCCTGGACCTTGCCGCCAACATCCGCCTGGGCGTGGTGACGCTGGAACAAGGCACGATCGCGGCCAGCGCGGCTTCCGGCGATCTATCCGGCACGGTCGATCTGCCGGGCGGACAGGTCGATCTGGCACTGAAGCTCCATCCCGCGCTGGCGGGGATGCCGGAGCTTACGGAACGACTGAGCGGACCGGCAGGCCGGGTACGGCGCCGACCGGATTTCTCCGGGTTGACGCGTTGGTTGCTCGACCGGCCGGCATCACCCTGAGCTGCGCCCAGCACAGCGCCACCTCGGGTCAAGGCAAGGTCAGGGCCTGTCCGCGGGGCGCATTGGTACTCAAAGTCGGAGAGTCCTCGAGTGCGGGATCAAGGGGCCTCGTTGTCCTCGGAAGTTCGGGCCAGAGCCTGGGATTCCCCGGCTCATCCCAGCGCCGGCGCGGCACGGCCGGTGGAAGGAGACCACCTGCCCTGCCTGCCGGTCAGGACGGCTTGGGACGCTCCTCCAGCATCTTGCAAGCAAGCCTGACCAGGCGGCCGGCGGCGCCAGCATAGCCGGCCCGGTCGGCGTCCTGAGCGAGACTGATCAGCCGGTCGGCCAGGACCAGCGGGCTGGTGGCCGGGGGAGTGTCCGATGTGCCTAGGGTTCGCATGGGTTTTCCTGTTGCGAGACTCTGAATGGCGAGCGTTGGCAGCATGCGCGAGCGGACTTGCGCTTTGGTTAAGCGGGCTGGCGGGGAGCGATACGGATTTTTGAAAAGGAAACTCCAGATTGCGGCTGCCTTCCATCACCGCATTCATTGGAAGGCCCCTCCAGGGACACCGGGATGGGGGCCACCAACGCTCAGACCCCGTCCCGCGCGGCTCCCAGCGCCAGCACCCGCAATGTCGAGGCAAGCGGTGTGTCCGGCCCCCGTGCCGCATCGATTGTCATGACCAATCTCGCCAGCGTCACCCCGCGCGCACGCGCCGCTGCCTCCAGCACATCCCAGAATTCAGGCTCGAGCGCGATCGAGGTACGATGCCCTGCCAGGGAGAAACTGTGCTTCACCAGCACGCTTCCGCCACCCCATACGCCGGGACCGGCAGTCTCGTCACGACCGGCTGGCCAGCGCAACGCCGAACGCGGCCAGCCCCATGCCGCCGATCTGCACAGGCGAGAGCGCCTCGCCGAATCCCAGGAACGCCATCACCGCGGCAACCGGAGGCACCAGATAGAACAGCGCCGCGACGCCGGCGACCGCGCCGCGGCGGATCAGGGTCAGCAGCAGCGAGGCGGCGCCGACCGACAGGCCCAGCACCGACCATCCGAGCCCCGCAAGCAGCACCGGGCTGGCATCGAAGCCGCCATGCTCGAAGGCCGCCGCGCCGGCCACGGCCACCAGCGCCGCCGCCAGAAACTGGATCGCGGCCCCGCTTGCGAGACCGGAGGCAGCGCCGGTCCGCTTCTGCCAGATCGTGCCACAGGTGAGCGCGACGGTGCCGGCGATGCACACCATTAGCGGCACCGCCGCGATCGGTGCCGCAGCGGCCCTCGGCGCCAGCACCAGTGCAGCCCCGGCGAACCCTGCCGCAATGCCGGCCCAGCGAGCCGGTCGCACACGCTCGCCCAGCACCGGCCCGGCGAGCAACGCGGTCAACAGAGGCTGAAGCCCGGCGATCAGCGCCGCGATTCCGGCCGGCAAGCCATGACGGACAGACCAGAAGACCGGACCGAGATACAGGCCCTGCATCAGCATCCCGGCGATCATGGCATCGCTCCAGCCCCGCGCGGTGGCCGGCCACCTCGCCTTGCTCACCCAGGCGGCGGTAGCGAAAACCAGAAAGGTCAGACCGAAGCGAGCGCTGAGAAACGTCAGCGGCTCGGCATGCGGGGCGACCAGCCGGGCGACGATGAACCCGGTCGCCCAGATCATGACGAACGCGCCCGACATCAGGCGCCATTGCGCCGCAGTACCAGCTGCCGCCCGGTTCACTTACCGCCCCGGTAAGCCAAGCAACAGGACGGCCGGACCTGCCCTGCCCCAGCTCCTGGCGCATCCGACGCTCCGATCGGCGGCGCAGCCTGCCCACGCGGCATCGCGGCCGGCAAGGCTGGTCCCGGCATGGACCGAGCAGGATGCATCCGGGCTCTCAGGCGGCCGAGGCGCGGTCGAAATCCCGCAATTGCGGCAGCAGCACGGAAAGATCGCGCTCGGCGACGCAGACAAGATACAGATCATCGGGACGCGCTGGGGCGGCATCACCGTCCTCATCGACCCTTGGAAGCCCGTCGATGCCCAGCGGCAGCGCCGCCAGCCCCAGATCGGAATAGATCCCCAGAAGCCCGGCGCCAGCCCGCCAGACCGCAGGATCGCGTCCCTCCTGGCGCGCCAGATCACGCAGCCGCCAGATCGCGGAAACCCGGTCGCTCTCCGCGCCCGCCGGATCGCCGAGCCCAAATATGATACGTCCGACCCGCCGGAACGGGATGCCCGCACGCCCCGCCTCGCCCAGCACCAACCCATCGGCACGCGCCGGCGGCTTGCCGCCGAGCGCGGCATAGCGCAGCCGCGACTCAGCTCCCCAGGGCAGCCAGGCAACCCGGCCGGGCCGCATCAGCCGCCACGTGACGAACAGCGCCAGCGCCACAGTGAACCCCAACGCAACGCGCAGCGAATTTGGCACATCCCGCGACAGCACAATCTCCCACCAGCTGTTGTCGGGCATCAAGCGGACATGCCGCTCGAACGCACCGAGCGCCAGCACGCAGATCCCGAGCACGAACAGCGGCAGGGCGTTCGAGCCCTCCAGCGGCCCGGCGAGCAGCCTGGCATGGCGATAGAAGGCGCTGCGCAACGGCGCCATCAGCAGCGCGGCCAGCATCAGCACGGGGGGGATCCACAGTTTCTCGCCCTGCGCCGCGGTGAACGCCGCGGCCAGCAGCAGCAGCACGATGGTCGCGCCCCAGGCGAGCGTGACGCGCTGGGACAGGCTGATCGACAGCACCATCAGCGCCGCCCCGATCAGCGAGGGCACGAAGCGCCCCGCCTCGTTGGCAACGCCGGCAAAATCCGGATCGATCCAGGAGAAATCCGGCTCCGGCACCAGCACACCCAGCGACAGCAGCAGCGCCCCGCACATCGCGACCACGCCGGTCGCGGCACCGACCGCGAAATCCGGCTCGCTCCAGCGCGGCGCGCCGGCGCGCACCGGCCGCCCGGCGAGCCGGCGCAGTGCCGGCGCCCCGCGCAGCAGCAACTCGTTGCCGGCGAACAGCCCGCCCGCCAGAAACAACGGGATGATGTAGTAGTACAGCCGGAATACCACGATCGCCCCGACGATCTGCGGCGCATCGAGATACGGTGACAGGCCGAGCAGCATCGCGGTATCGAACACCCCGAGGCCGCCCGGCAGGTTGGCGGCCAGTCCCGCCGTGTAGGAGGCGACATAGACGCCGAGGAAGCGCAGCCAGGTGAGCCCCGCCACCGGCGGCAGCAGCGCATGCATGATCGAGGCGGTGACAGCAACATCGACAGTGGCCAGCACCACCTGCACGATCGCCATGCGCCAGCCCGGCAGTTCCACCCGATGACCGAACAGATTTACCGTACCAAGGATGCGCGCCAGCGTCACGTAGCCCGCCACGATCACCCACAGCCCAGCCCCGACAGCGTACATCACCCAGACCGGCAGACGCTCGCCGAAGAAGGGGACCGCAGTCGGCTCGACGAACAGAATCGCGCCGCCCAGCACCATGCCGCCGAGCCCGAAGGTGAGGCTGCAGAAGGCGATCACCTTGGCGATCTGCAGCGGCGACAGGCCCCAATGCGCATAGAGCCGGTAGCGCACCGCCGCGCCCGAGACGGCAGCGAAACCAAGATTGTGTGACAGCGCATAAGCGCAGAACGAGGCGAAGGCGACCCGACGGTATGACACCTTGTGTCCGGCATAGATCGTGCCCAGCCGGTCATAGAAGGTCAGCACGCCATAAGAGAGTACGGTCCAGGCGAACGAGATCACCAGCGCCCGCAGCGGGATCGCCGACAGCGCCGCGGAGACGTCTTCCAGTTTGAGGTTGCGGAATTCCTTCTGCCCCACGTAGATCGCGCCGATCAGCAGCGCCACGCCGAGCAGCGCCGGGCCGTGGCGCAGCAGCGTCGCGAGGCGCCCTGACTGCGCCCGCTCTGACTGCGGTTTCAGGCGGCGTCCGCCGGGCGCGCCAGGGCCGCGCGGATCAGCGCGACCGTCTCGGCGATGCCGTAGAGCGCGACGAAACCGCCGAAGCGCGGCCCCTCGGCCTGGCCCAGCAGCACCTGGTAAAGGCAGCCGAACCAGGCGCGCAGTTCGGCAAAGCCGTGGCGCTTGCCGACCTCGAAGACGATGTTCTGGATGGTCTCGCCGGCCGCGTCCGCCGGCAGCGCCGCCAGGCTCGCGGCGAGGTCCTCGAGCGCCGCGCGTTCCACCTCACCGGCCGCGCGGAACTGCTTCGCCGGACGGATGAAGTCCTGGTAGTAGGCGACTGCGTGGCGGAGCAGGCGGGGGAAGATCGCCACGGCCTCGCCGGCCTCCGCCGCGCCGGCGATCGCCGCCTCCAGCCGTGCGCCGTCCAAATGCCCCCGCTCTGCATAGCGGCGCAGATAGGGGGCGAGATCGGCCACCCGCTCCGCCCCGACCGTGCTGGCGAGGTTCAGCAGCATGGCGAAGCCCACCGGGCTGCCGGCATCATCGGGGAGAACGCCGGCGTTGATGTGCCAGGCCGGGTTGACCTGTGCCTCCGCATCCGGTTGCGAGGCCAGTTTCGCCAGATTGCTAAGATACTCGTCCACCGCCCGTGGGATCACGTCGAAATACAACCGTTTGGCCCGCTGCGGCGCATTGTACATGAACTGGCCCAGCGATTCCGGCGGCGCGTAGCGCAGCCAGTCGTCGACAGACAGCCCGTTGCCCTTGCTCTTGCTGATCTTCTGGCCATGCTCGTCGAGGAACAGTTCGTAGGTGAAGGATTCGGGCGGGGGACTGCCAAGGATACGGCAAATGCGGCCCGACAGCCGCACGCTGTCGATCAGGTCCTTGCCCGACATCTCGTAATCGACCCCGAGCGCGTGCCAGCGCATCGCCCAGTCAGCCTTCCATTGCAGCTTGCAGGCTCCACCGGTCACCTTCGTCTCGAAGCCAGCACCGGTGTCGGGGTCACGCCAGTGGATGGTACCGGCGGCGGGATCAGCGCGCAGCACCGGCACCTGCATCACCTGCCCGGTGAGCGGATGGATCGGCAGAATCGGCGAATAGGTGGCCCGCCGCTCCGGCCCCAGCGTCGGCAGCACCACCG
>DAICZL010000210.1 GCA_027311165.1 bacterium | reverse complement strand
CTTCTGGGGCGGCACCTGCGTCAATGTCGGCTGCGTGCCCAAGAAGCTGATGGTCCAGGCCGCCGAATACGGCGCCTGGGCGGAGGATGCGCGCGGCTTCGGCTGGGACATCGCGCGGCGCGGCCATGACTGGGCGGCGCTGATCGCCGCCAAGGACCGCGAGATCACCCGCCTCGCCGGCCTCTACCGCAAGCTGCTGGACGGCGCCGGCGCCACGATCTTCGACGCGAGGGCGCGCTTCCTCGATCCGCACACGCTGGAGGTGGGCGGCCGAAGGGTCACCGCCGAGCGCATCGTGATCGCTACCGGCGGCCATCCGGTGCGGCCCGACATTCCATGCGCGGAACTCGGCATCGTCTCCGACGATGCGTTTCACCTGCCGGCGCTGCCCAGGCGGGTGGCGATCCTGGGGAGTGGCTATATCGCGGTGGAGTTCGCCGGGATTTTCGTCGGGCTGGGGGCGGAGGTGGACCTGATCTATCGCCAGCCCCTGCCGCTGCGCGGCTTCGATCTCGATCTGCGGGAGTGTCTGGCCGAGGCGATGGCCGAGGGCGGCATCCGCCTGCACCCCTACAGCACGCCCAGGCAGATCGCGGCGATGGGGCAGGGGCGGCTGCTGAACCTGGCCGGGCGGGAGCCGATCGAGACCGATCTGGTGTTCTTCGCCACCGGCCGCGCCCCGGCCACCGCCGGGCTCGGTCTGGCGGAAGCCGGCGTCGCGGTGAACGCGGCGGGGGCGGTGGTGGTGGATGCGGCGATGGCGACCAGCCAGCCGCATATCTATGCCATCGGCGATGTCACCGACCGGCTGAACCTCACGCCCGTGGCCACCGCGGAAGGCCACGCTCTGGCCGATACGCTGTTTGGCGGCAGGCCGCGCAGCGTCTCGCTCGCCAACGTGCCGACCGCGGTGTTCTCCACCCCGCCGCTCGCGACCGTGGGGCTGACCGAGGAGCAGGCGGCCAAATCCGGACCGGTGGATGTCTATGTCACCCGCTTCACCCCGCTGCGTCATGCGATCAGCGGGCGGGCGCGCAAGACGCTGATGAAGCTGGTGGTTGACCAGGCGAGCGGGGTGGTGCTGGGCGCGCACATGCTGGGCGAGGATGCCGGGGAGATCATGCAGGGGATCGCCGTGGCGGTGGCGATGGGGGCGACCAAGGCGGATTTCGACCGCACCATTGGCATCCACCCGACCGCGGCCGAGGAATTCGTCACGCTGCGCACGCGCACAAGGGTTGCCGGAGCGGCGCGGGCGGCCGAGTAGAATTCTCCGCCGTTTCGGGGGATAAGTCGGTCAAGGATGCGCCGGGTCCGCCGGCGCAGGAGGAAGACCGATGACGCCCAGCCCGAACGCCCAAGCCGCCTCGCCGCCCGCCTGGTCGCCCGAAAGCTGGCGCGCCCGGCCGATCCGCCAGGTGCCGGCCTATCCGGACCCGGAAAAACTGGCCGAGGTCGAGCGCAAGCTGCAGAAATACCCGCCTCTGGTGTTCGCCGGCGAGGTGCGGCGGCTGAAGGCCGGGCTCGCCCGGGCGGCCGAGGGCAGGGCCTTCGTGCTGCAGGGCGGCGACTGCGCCGAAAGCTTCACCGACTTCACCGCCAACATCATCCGCGACAGCTTCCGCGTGCTGCTGCAGATGGCGGTGGTGCTGACCATGGGCGCCTCGATGCCGGTGGTGAAGCTCGGCCGCATGGCCGGGCAGTTCGCCAAGCCGCGCAGTTCCGATACCGAGACGATCGACGGGCAGACCCTGCCGAGCTACCGCGGCGACATCGTCAACGGCCCGGATTTCACCCCCGAGGCGCGCGTGCCCGACCCGAACCGGATGGAATTCGGCTATTTCCAGTCGGCCGGCACGCTGAACCTGCTGCGCGCCTTCGCCGGCGGCGGCTATGCCGACCTGCACGAGGTGCATCGCTGGAACCTGGGCTTTGTCGCCCGCTCCCCGCTCGCCGCCCGCTACCAGGATCTGGCCGCGCGCATCGACGAGACGCTGGCCTTCATGGATGCCTGCGGCGTCAACAGCGGCAACACCGCGCAGGTGCGCGAGACCGATTTCTACACCAGCCACGAGGCGCTGCTGCTGCCCTACGAGCAGGCGCTGACGCGCGTCGATTCCACCTCGGGCGACTGGTATGCCTGTTCGGCGCATTTCCTGTGGATCGGCGACCGCACCCGCCAGCCCGACGGTGCGCATGTGGAATTCATGCGCGGCGTGCGCAATCCGATCGGCATCAAATGCGGCCCTTCGCTCGACCCCGATGAGCTGATCCGGCTGATCGACATCCTCAACCCCGAGGACGAGCCGGGGCGGATCACGCTGATCACGCGGATGGGGGCCGACAAGGTCGCGACGAAATTCCCGCCGCTGCTGCGCGCGGTGCGCCGGTCCGGCCGGCGGGTGCTGTGGCTGTGCGACCCGATGCACGGCAACACCATCGCCACCGCCAGCAAGATCAAGACCCGCAGCTTCGAGGCGATTCTGTCGGAGGTGCGGGACTTCTTCGACGCCCATGCCGCCGAGGGCACCCATGCCGGGGGCGTGCATGTGGAGATGACCGGCCAGGACGTCACCGAATGCGTCGGCGGCGCGCGGGCGATCACCCATGAGG
>DAICZL010000208.1 GCA_027311165.1 bacterium | reverse complement strand
TCCCGCACAGCGCGGGTAGAGAACTTCCATCACTGCCTCCTGCGTTGCTGCTCCGCCAGCGCAGGACACCCCTCGATCAAAGTCTAAACAGCGCGCTCCCGGACCTTACGGCCATGGCGCAATCGTGGGTGCTTCGGATGCCCCGGGTCCAACTGATACGCGGGCTCGCTCGCACCATGACTACGGCCGACCTCTCCGCTGGCCGGGAAAATCTGCTCCCGGAGGTTTCATCCACGAAGGGGCGGCCCCGCCGGTAACAACTGATATCAGCTGAGGGTGCCCCATGAAGGATGGGTCATCCTCGGCTGTTGGGGTGGACGGCCCCACGGCATCGAGTGCCACAGTTGGGATGTCGTCAACCAACCAGGGACCGTCCAGATGAACTGTAAGCGCATTGCGATCGACACGTCCAAGCACGTTTTCACGCTGCATGGGGTGGATGCGGAGGGGCGCCCGGTGTTGCGGCGCGAGATCAAGCGCGCCGGGATGGAGGGCTTTTTCGGCAAGCTGGAACCGACCGAGGTGGTCATGGAAGCCTGCGCGAGTGCCCACCATTGGGGGCGGCTCCTGGGGCGGCTCGGCCACCAGGTACGCCTGATCCCGGCGCAATATGTTCGGCCGTTCGTCAAGCGGTCGAAGAACGACCGCACGGATGCCGCGGCCATCAGCGACGCGGCATCGCGGCCGGACATGCCGGTGGTGCCGGTGAAGAGCGCCGAACAGCAGGCCAACGCCATGATCCTCAAGCACCGCGACATGCTGGTCGGGCAGCGCACGGCGGCGATCAACGCGCTGCGAGGCCATGCCGCCGAATTCGGCGTCATCGCCGCCAAGGGCACATCCCGGGTCGGGCCGCTGCTGCAAAAACTGGCTGAGGATGATGCCGTACCGGCGGTGGCCAAGGCAATGTTCGTCGAGATGGGCGCGCATCTCGCCGCCTTGGATCAGCGCATCGAGGCTTTGGAACAAGAACTGCTTGCCCTGCACAAGACCAACCCCACGAGCCAGAGGCTCGCCGCGGTCCCCGGCATCGGCCCGATCATCGCCATCACCCTGAGCCTCAAGATCGATCCCGCTCACTTCGCGTCCGGACGCCACTTCGCCGCCTGGCTGGGGCTGACGCCCAAGGAGCACTCCACCGGCGGCAAGCCGCGGCTCGGCAAGATCAGCAAGGCCGGCAACGAGAGGCTGCGCACGCTGCTGGTGGTCGGGGCCACTTCCGTCATTCGTCATGCCAAGCCGGGCCGCAAGGGGTGCTCGGCGTGGCTGTTGCAATTGCTGGGGCGCAAGCCGCGCAAGCTCGCGGCGGTGGCCCTGGCCAACAAGATGGCCCGCATCGTGTGGGCCATGATGGCACGCGGTGAAGCCTATCGGCAGGCGCCGATGGCCGCCTGAACCGCGCGCCGGTGCCAGGGGGGCAAGGATAGCCGGAGATGAAACTCGGTCGAACCGACAAGCAGGACATGCCGTCGATACCTGTGGCCCGATCAGGTCGCCAGGCTGTTTGGCACTTGCTTGCGGATCCCATCTGGGCCAGCGGTCATGCGGCCGCACCAACAGGCCGGACACATGAACGCCTTCGACCCGACGCTTATCTCCCGCCCAAACCCTTGAACCCCAGGGGCCGTCCACACATGGTATCAGGGCGAGCAGGCAGAGCAGGCCAGGCGCAAGAATCAGCAGACCGCTGGGTTCCGGAACGTTGGCGGCCGGCAGCCCGGCCTGGGCATAAGCCAGGATGTCCATCCCGTTGCCACCTGCGGAGCTGACGTCACTGTTCGTTGACAAAGCAGAGAACGTTCCCGGTTGCGTCCCATCTGCCTGGAACGAAATCGTGTAAAGGTTGCCGACCGTCGTTCTGATGGTCTGGCTGATGGCGTCGTAGGCCTGCACAGCCCCGTCGTGCCAGCAATAGCCGCTGGCGCTCGTGCAGGCTTGCACAATGCCGCCGGCGGAGGCGCCGTACTGGTTGGCGTAGGTCCAATCCACCGGGGCCGACGAATTCCCGTTCTGCGTGTTCGTGCCGCCTGCGAAACCGCCATTCGGCAGCAGATTACCGCCGGATGTCGTCGCATCGATCACGCTTGCAGCGGTGAATGCGATATAGGCAGGATCATTACGGAATGCAAAGGTGATAGCCGTGCTCGTGAGTGCGGCGGTGAAGTTCACCGAATAGGTCGTCAGAGACGCTGGGATCGTCTGTCCGTTCGAATCGAGGATGGCCCCTGCGGGCGGTGGATCGTTGCTCCCGCAGGCAGGAGAGGTAAGAATTCCCCGGCACGCCCCGCCCTTTCTTCACCTCTCTCACAGCATGCGAGAGGTCGCCGCGCGTCAGCCGCGGGGGATGAGGGAGGCTCACAAGGGGCGCGCGGCACCGCCCGGCGCACACGATCGTCCGGCCGCTTAACCAGGCATTAACCTGTCCCGCTCATACTGCCCCCGTGACCGAGACCCCCACCCATCCCTTCGCGCAGAACTTCGCCCGCCTCATCGGGGCATTGCGCGCGGCGATCGTCTATTTCGCGGGCCCGTCCCTGCTGGACCCGCCGGTGGTGATGCGCCCGCGGCGTCCGCTCCCGGCGCCGCTGGCGCTGCTGTTGCACCGGCGGCTGGGCAAGATGATGC
>DAICZL010000205.1 GCA_027311165.1 bacterium | reverse complement strand
CCCCGCAGCCACCACGCGACACCTGCGGCCGCTGCCACGGCCGCAGAGGCCGCGCTGGGCGACCCTGCCCAAGGCGGGGGGATGCTGATGGTGATGCCGGCCTGGCGGGGCGGGGCCGCGATCGGGGTGAAGCTCGTCACCTATTTCCCCGGCAATGCCGGGCGCGGCCTGTCGCTCACCCATGCGAGCTATGTGCTGTTCGATGGCACCACCGGCCAGCCGCGGCTGATCCTGGACGGCACCGAACTGACCCGCCGGCGCACCGCGGCGCTGGCCGCGCTGGCCGCGAGGCATCTGGCGCGGCCACGGGCATCGCGGCTGCTGGTGGTGGGCACCGGCTCGCTGGCGCCGCATTGCGCGCGCGCCCATGCGGCGGTGCTGCCGATCCGCAACGTGCGGATCTGGGGGCGCGATCCGGCCAAGGCCGCGGCCGTCGCCCGCGAACTGGCGGGCGAGCCCTTCACCGCCGAGGCCGCCTCCGATCTGCGCGCCGCCGTGGCCTGTGCCGAGGTGATCGTCTGCGCCACCGCCGCGCGCGCGCCGCTGGTGGAGGGAGACTGGCTGAGCCCGGGCCAGCATCTCGGCCTGCTCGGCAGTTTCCAGGCCGGCATGTGCGAGACCGACGATGCCGCGCTGTCGCGCGGGCGCGTGTTCGTGGACACGCGCGAAGCGGCGCTGGCCGAGGCCGGAGAGCTGCTCGGCGCGATCGCACGCGGGCGTTTCCAGGCCGGAGACATCGCCGGCGATTTGCGCGACCTGGCGCGCGGCACCGTGGCGGGACGGGGCGGCGCGGAGGAGATCACGCTGTTCAAATCCGTGGGCACCGGGATCGCCGATCTGGCGGCCGCGGAATACGCGCTGGAACGGCTCGGCCAGCTCCCGAGCGGATGATCGGGCGCGACAGAGGCCGGCGGGCTCAGACCCGGGTCCCAGACCCGGTTAACCAGCCGGCACGGCCGAAGGATCGTCGGGCCAGCAGGCACATGTCTCTGGCACATGTCTCTGGCGCAGGTCTCTGGCGCAGGTCTCTGGCAGGGGGCCCGCGCAAGCATGGCGGCATAACCCCGGGCCTTGCCTTCCTGCCCCGCCGATCGCGCCCGGACCGGTCGATCAATGATTGACCCGTCCCGCCAATGCTCCATAGGCTGAGCACGAGCGCCCGAGCAAAGCCTTCCACCGGGGCTCGTGCCATCCGAACATCGCCCCCGAGGACAGCGCATGAGAGGACAGCGCATGAAGCTTCGCCGCGTATCGGTTCATTTGGCACTTCCGATCCTGGCAGGACTGCTCGCCTGCGCGTCGGCCGTGACCCCGGCACTGGCGCAGCCGGCGCCAGGTGCGCCGCCGGCGGTCGGCGTGGTGAAAGCCGAGCGCCGGGCGGTGACGGAATCGTAGGAATATGTCGGCCGCATCCAGGCGGTGGACCGCGTGGATCTGGTGGCGCGGGTCACCGGCTTTCTGGAGGAGCGGCTGTTCGTCGAAGGCTCCGAGGTGCGGAAAGGCGACCTGCTGTTCCGCCTGGAGCGGGGTCCGTTCGAGGCTGACGTGATGCAGAAGACCGGTGCCGTCGGCCAGGCCAATGCCGATCTGGAGACGGCGAACAACCAGCTCGCCCGCGCCAAGAGCCTGCTCTCCGGTCCGGCCGGCCAGCGCGCCACCTATGAGGACACGCAGACCGCGCAGCTCGGCCGGGCCGCGGCGCTGGTGCAGGCGCAGGCGGCGCTGCGGGCGAGCCAGATCAATCTCGACTATACCGAGATCCACGCCCCGATCTCCGGCAAGATCGGCATCGCCACTTTCACCATCGGCAATGTCGTGAGCCCTGGCGCGGGCTCGCTCGCGACCATCGTCAGCCAGGACCCGATGTATGTCGTGTTCCCGATCGCGGTGCGCGCCGAGCTCGCACTGCGCGAGCGCTATGCCAGCCGCGGCGGGCTGTCGGCGGTGCAGGTACGGGTGCGCCATCAGGACGGGCGCATCCACCCCGCAAGCGGCAAGATCGATTTCGTGGCCCCGACCGTGTCGGCCAATACCGACACGATCCTGCTGCGCGCCAGCGTCCCCAACCCGAGCCGCGGCGATGCCATGCCCGGCGAAGTGACCCAGCGCGATCTGATCGACGGCGAGTTCGTGACGGTGCTGGTGGAGGGCATCGCGCCGGTCCAGGTACTTGCGATCCCGCGTGCCGCGGTGCTGTCGGACCAGCAGGGCAGCTATGTCTACGTGGTGGGCGAGGACAACAAGGCGTCGATCCGGCGGATCACGCTCGGCCAGTCCAGTCCCGAGGTCGCTGCGGTGATCGCGGGGCTCACCGAGGGCGAGACGGTGGTGGTGGAAGGGCTGCAGCGGGTGCGCCCGGGCCAACCG
>DAICZL010000203.1 GCA_027311165.1 bacterium | reverse complement strand
CCCCGCAGCCGGGGGGTGCGCGCGGCGGATTACTTGCTGCGCCCGGGGGGGATGCGCGGCTTGGTGCCGAGGCCGATCTTCTTCGCCAGCGAAGAGCGATGCTTGGCGTAGTTCGGGGCGACCATCGGGTAGTCAGTGCCCAGGCCCCAGCGCTCCCGGTATTGCTCCGGGGTCATGTCATAGGCGGTCTTCAGGTGCCGCTTCAGCATCTTCAGCTTCTTGCCGTCCTCGAGGCAGATGATGTAGTCCGGAAATATGGACTTCTTCACTGGCACGGCGGGTTGTGGCTTGTCGGGCTGGGCGGGTTCCTTGCCGACACCCGCGAGCGTCCTGTAGACCTCCTGGATCAGCGACGGCAAGGCGTCCGGGGTAACGGAATTGTTCGAGACATGCGCGGAGACGATCTGCGCGGTCAGTCCCAGAACATTGGTGCTTGCCGCGTTATCGGCCATCGTGGATCCTTTCAATGTGTTGGATTGCCGACTTATATAGATGGCGACGGCCGTTTCGCAATGGATATTTCGGGGGACAAGAAGCTTGTCAGTCATGGCCAAGATGAACGCCGCCGACCAGCAGCTCGACATCACCGCCGAGGTCTGCCCGATGACCTTCGTGCGCACCCGTCTGGCGCTCGATCGCCTGGCCCCCGGACAGACCCTGCTGGTGCTGCTGACCGGGGCCGAGCCGGTGCGCAACGTGCCGCGCACCGCGCAGGAACAGGGCGCCGACGGCATCACCCGGCTGCTGATCCGCCGGGGACCGTGAGCGCGGCGCGCAGCACCAGCGCGTCGCTGCCGTCCGGATAGTACTGCGCGCGCCGTCCCGCCGGGCGGAACCCGCTTGCG
The DNA here is from genome assembly GCA_027311165.1 of bacterium. Lineage (GTDB taxonomy): Bacteria > Pseudomonadota > Alphaproteobacteria > Acetobacterales > Acetobacteraceae > DAICZL01. The sequence continues at coordinate 5,542 of DAICZL010000203.1, read as the reverse complement.
GCATAAAGCGCGCGGGCCGGCGCATTGGCCGCCGAGACTTCCAGGAACATTGCCGCCGCCCCGCCGGCCGCGGCCTGAGCGGTGGCGCGGCGGAGCAGGGTGGCGCCGATGCAGCGCCGGCGCACCGAGGGCGCGACGGCGAGGGTGAGAAGTTCGGCCTCCCCGGCGATCACGCGGGCAAGCAACATTCCCCCGCTCCGATGGACCAGTCCGAAACAGCCGGGCAGTCCGAGCAGCGCCGCGATCGCCGCCTCGTCCCAGGCCTGACCGGAGGGAAAGGCGGCTGCATGCATCGCCGCCATCGCCGCGACGAGCGGCGGCGCGGCCGGTAGGATCTCCGTGCTCATGCCGGTGGCGGCCGCCCCGGCCGGCCGGGCCTGTGGGTTGCCGGCGGATCGACATAAAGCGGCAGCGCCGCGCGCGGGGCCAGCATGCCGCCGAGCCGCAGCACGGCCGCGGCGGCGACATCGCGCGCCCGCGGCAGCCGCGCCTCGGTCAGCATGACATCGACGCCGGCGGCGGCCAGCCGCGCCGCGACGCGCGGGGCGGCATCGCCCGCCACCGCGATCCGTCCGCCAGCCGCCGGCAAGCCATCGAGCGGGTGGGAAGACACCTGCCCCTCGCGTTCCAGGAACACCTCCTCGCGGCGACTGTCGATCGCGACCCACAGCGCCCGCCCGCCGAGATGGGGCAAGGCGCAGGCAAGCGCCTCGCCGAGACTCACGCCCACCACCGCCACCCCGGCCGCAAGCGCGATGCCATGCGCCAGAGCGAGCCCCGTGCGCAGCCCGGTGAAACCGCCAGGCCCAACCGTGACCGCCACCAGATCGAAGCCCATCGACGCATCGTCACGCATCCCCTCGGCCAGCACCGCCCCGGCCAGCATCGCCAGCAGGGCGGCATGTCCGCGCGATGCATCGACCTGCCGGGCGGCGCGCACCACCCCATCCTCGACCAGAGCGGCGGAACAGCGGGAGAGGGCGGAATCCAGGGCCAGGATGCGCATCGCGCCCCTATCCCTAGAGATCTCCGGTCAGGGACGGAAGACCCGCTCCCGACCCGCGGGCCAGGATGCGGCACGCAAGGCCAGGGCGCCGCGCCTTCATGCGGCCCCCGGGGTCAGTGACCAGGACGCAACGCTCCCTCGACCCTCATGCCCTGAGCGAACCCATCCCGACGAGGGGACCTTGGTCCCAGAGATGATGCCGGTGGCAGTATCGGTCCGCGGTACTTGCCCCCGGGGGGCTCAGAGCAGGACGCAGGCCTCGTGGAATGCGAGCCGCGGCGAGCGGGGAAACAGCCCGGCCGGATCGCCATGGCCCAGATTGACCAGGAAATTGCTCTTCCAGCCCAGCGAGGCCAGGAACGTCTCGTCCACCTTGGCTCGGTCGAACCCGGACATCGGCCCGCAATCCAGCCCCACGGCACGGGCGGCCAGGATCAGATAGCCGCCCTGCAGGGTGCCGTTGCGCAGCGCCGTCTCCTCGGCCAGCGCCGCATTGCCGGCGAACCAGGAGCGCGCATCGGCATGCGGAAACAGCTTGGGAAGCTGCTCGAAAAAGGCCGGATCATAGGCAACGATCACGGTGACCGGCGCGGCCATCGTCTTGTCTACATTGCCTGGCGAGAGCGCGGGCTTCAGCCGCTGCTTCGCCTCCGCGCTGCGCAGGAACAGGAACCGCCCGGGCGATGAATTGGCCGAGGTCGGCGCGAGTTTCAGCAGATCGTACAGTTCCAGGAGCGTCGCATCGCTCACCGGCTGGTCGGTCCAGGCATTCTGGGTGCGGGCCTGGAGGAACAAGGCGTCGAGGGCGGCGGCGTCGATGGGCATCGCTGGCATTCCCTAGATCATTCGATATCGAACTATATTCCACAGCCTGTCAGGGTTCCCCCGACATGGCGAGCCGCGCACGCGATATGCCAGAGCCCTGCAGACCGGCCCACGCCCGGCCCCGACACGCTGCCCTGGTTGCAGGGCACCATCGGGGACGGGCCCGGAGCGAAAGATGCGCCAAGCGGCCCGCCCGCGAGGCGGGGACTCACATCTCGACCTGTTCCACCGCCACGACCTCGGGCACGTAGTGGCGCAGCATGTTCTCGATGCCGTGCTTGAGCGTGGCGCGCGAGGACGGGCAGCCGCTGCAGGCGCCCTGCATGTGCAGCTTCACGACCCCGTCGCGGAACCCGCGGAAGACGATGTCCCCGCCATCGCTCGCCACCGCCGGGCGCACCCTCGTGTCGAGCAGTTCCTTGATCTGGGCGACGATCTCGCCATCGGCGGCGTCGATGTCCTCGATCGCCGCCTGGACTTCCTCGCCCTCGATCATCGGCCTGCCGGCCAGGTAGTGTTCCATGATCGCGCCCAGCACGCGGGGCTTCAGCCCGGGCCATTCGATCTGGTCGGTCTTGGTCACGGTGACGAAATCGCCGCCCAGGAACACCCTCGCGACCCCGGGCAGTTCGAACAGCGCGGTCGCGAGCGGACTGCGTGCCGCTGCTTCGGGCGACGCGAAATCTGCGGTCGTGGCGCCCATGACCTCGCGTCCCGGCAGGAATTTCAGGGTCGCGGGATTGGGCGTGCCTTCGGTCTCGATGAACATCGTTGCCGGCCTTCGCTCAGAAGCCGGACCAGAGCGGTCCGGTCATGCCACGCTACATCGGCCACCCGGACCGTGCTGACAAGGGGGCGGAGCGTGTCTCCGGCCCCGCGGGGTGCGATCGGCCCTGGGCGAGGCCTCTGGCCGGTCTCGCGAGCAGGCCGATACGATGGCCAGTCCGGCAGGGCCCGATCATCGGTTCTTCCCGCCGCTGTCGGTGCGCCGGGTCCGCTCTCAGGCCGCCGTTCCGCGGCGGACCCGCAGCCGGCGAACCCGCCGCGCATCAGCTTCCATCACCCGGAATTCCAGTCCGGAGGGATGGCCGATCACCTCGCCCTTGGCCGGCACGCGCCCGGCCAGGGTGAACACCAGCCCCCCTACCGTGTCGATGTCGGCGTGGCGTTCGTCCTCGGTCAGCACCTGGCCCATCCGCGCCTCGAAATCCTCGACCGACAGCCGTGCGTCGATATCGAGCGAGCCGTCCGCCCGATCGGTGATCATCGGGCCCAGCACTTCGTCATGCTCGTCGGCGATGTCGCCGGTGATGGTCTCGACCAGGTCCTCGATCGTTACCAGCCCGTCGATGCCGCCATATTCATCGACCACCAGCGCCAGATGCATGCGCGCCTGGCGCATCTGCAGCAGCAGATCCAGCACCGGCACCTGCGGGGCGACCAGCAGCGGGCGGCGGATGATCGCTTCCAGCGAGAAGGCTTCCGCCCGGCCGACGAAGGCGAAAACATCCTTGATGTGGACCATCCCGACGATCTCGTCGAGCTGTTCGCGATAGACCGGCAGGCGCGAATGCCCCTCGGTGCGGATCTGCTCCAGCGCCTGCGCCAGGCTGACATCGACGCGCATCGCCACGATGTCGGCGCGCGGCACCATCACGTCATCGGCGGTGATGCCGCGCAGGCGCAGCACATTGGCGATCAGCGCCCGTTCCTGCCGGTCGAGCTCCGGCAGCCGGCCCGGGGTTTCCGCCGCATCCGCCGCTTCCTGCACCAGCTCGGCGATCGAAGCGCGCACGCTCTGTTCGGCCTGGCGTCCGCGCAGCCGGTTGCGCAGCCGGCTCAGCAGGGCGGTGCCGGGCAGGGTCTCGCTCATGGGCCCGTCCCGCTGCCGGTTTGCGTCAGCCCGGACGGTCCGGGCCTGGAGGGTCGGGGATGGTGGGGAGCCGGAGGGGGTTTCCACGGATTGGGCACCCCCAGCCGGTGCAGGATGCGCGCCTCGGCCAGTTCCATGCGGCGGGCCGCGCCGGGATGGTGGTGGTCATGGCCGGCCAGATGCAGCATGCCATGGACCACCAGATGCGCCAGATGATTGGCGGGCCGCCGCCGCGCCGCCGCCGCCTCGCGCCGGATCACGCCCAGCGCCAACACGATCTCCCCGTCCTGACCGGGTCCGGAGGGAGGATAGGTCAGCACGTTGGTGGGCTTGTCGAGCCCGCGATGGCGTGCGTTCAGCCGCCGCACGGTGCGGTCCGCCGCGAGCACCACGGTGCCGGCCGGGACTGCGCCGCCTGCCGCTGTGCAGCCGGGCGTTCCCGTTGCGGCGGAGGTCCGCCCCGCCGACCGGACCCTGCTCCGCATCACTTGCCTCGCGGCTTCCGCCATCGCGGCGGTCACGGCGATCTCGGCCCCGGCCGCTGCGGCGGCGCGCGCGGCGATGCCGGCGGCGCCCTTCACGGCACGACGCCAGGCGGCTTCCGCAACGATCACCCGGATCCCCGCCGTTGCGGGGCCGCGACTACTTCGCGGTTCCATGACCCGCCCGGGCGCCGGTCGTGGCGCCCCCATCGCTGCCGGAGGGCACCCTGCCCGCAGCCTTCGCCGGCCCATCTGGTGTCGATGTCGGTGCCGGTGCCGGTGCCGGTGCCTGGGCGGGTGCCAGGACAGGGGCAGGGGTGCACGCCGCTGACGGTGTGGCCGCGCCCGGCCGGATGGCATCGCCATGTCGCGCCCGGCTGGTCTCGGCCTCGGCCAGCTCGCGCTGCTCGTAGGCCTCGACGATGCGCGAGACCAGCGGGTGGCGCACCACGTCGCGGCGATCCAGCCGCACCACGCCGATGCCGCGCACGCCCTCCAGCGTTTCCAGGGCGTCGCGCAGGCCGGAGCGGGCGCCAGCGGGCAGGTCCACCTGGGTCAGATCGCCGGTGATCACCATCCGCGTGCCCTCGCCCATGCGGGTGAGGAACATCTTCATCTGCACCGGCGTGGTGTTCTGCGCCTCGTCGAGGATGGCGAAGCAGTGCGACAGGGTGCGCCCGCGCATGAACGCGAGCGGGGCCACCTCGATCTCGCCATTGCCCATCCGCCGGATCACCTGGTCGCCCGGCATCATCTCGCCCAGCGCGTCGTAGAGCGGGCGCAGATAGGGATCGACCTTCTCCTTCAGATCGCCTGGCAGGAAGCCCAGCCGCTCGCCGGCTTCCACTGCCGGGCGGGACAGCACGATGCGATCCACCTTGCCGGCCTGCAGCATGGCCACTGCCTGGGCCACCGCCAGATAGGTCTTGCCGGTGCCGGCGGGGCCCAGGCCGAAGACCATTTCGTTGCGTGCCAGCGCGTCCATGTAGCCGGCCTGGCCGGGGCTGCGCGGCCCGACCGCGCCGCGGCGGGTGTGGATCGCCGGCAGATCCGACAGCGGCAGGCGGGGATCGGCCTCGGCATCGGCCAGCCGCACCGCCGCGTCGACATCCGATCCGGTCAGCTGTTCGCCACGCTCCAGCCGCCGGTACAGATCGCGAAGCGCCGCCTGGGCGGTTTCCACCCGCACCGGGTCGCCGGCGATGGCGACGCGGTTGCCGCGGCAGGACAGCCGCAGGCCCAGCGCCTGCTCCATCCGCACCAGATGGCGGTCATGATCGCCGAGCAGCAAAGCGAGCAGGTGATTGTCGGCGAAATGCAGTGTGACCGCCTTGCCGGCGGCGGGCGGCGGGGGGA
>DAICZL010000199.1 GCA_027311165.1 bacterium | reverse complement strand
CCCCCCAGGGGATGGTTTCCAAAGGCATCGTCTTTGGTGGGGTCCAGTGGCAGCGCCCCTGGCCTTCTGTCCTTCAAGGCTCCTCGCATCCGCCGCCGACGCGCAGGATCACCGCCCGCACGGCATGCCGATCATGGCGTTCACCGACCACGCACACCCGCGTCCGTTCGGTCCAGGCTCGTCGCACCAAGCCGGACAGCGGCGCCTCGCGGCTGTGGTAGCGGTGATCCCGACCAGTGTCGTCCTCCAGGACGAAACCTTCGAAGTCGCCGAAATGGTCGAACACGATGGCGTCGATCTTGCCGCAGCGTTCGGACCGTTCCTCCTCGCAGGGTTCAGGTTCGGGCCGCGGCTGCGGCAGGCCGGGCACGTCTCCGGTCGGCGAGGGCTCGATCTGTCCCGGATTGCCGCCGAAGCCCAGCACGCGCCCGGCGACGTCGCCGATGTAGCGCTCCAGCACCGGGTACCAGCGCCTGGTCTTTGGCATCTTGAGCGCGATCCAACGAAGCAAGGCGAGCAGCCGCTCCTCGGACAGCAGCAGCTGTTGCTTGGTGCTGATGGTGATGGCGAAGCGGCAGCCGCCGTCCACCCGGCGCCAGTCGATCGTGGGCGGCAGCGCGACGGCGGCCCGCCGCACAGCGCGCGTGCGGGTGCGTGCCGCGATCCTGGGCGGCGGAGGCGGGGGCTGGGGCGCCGCCGCCCTGGCGTCGGTCACCTGGCGCACCAGGATGTCGTAGGTGTCGCCCTTGCGGATGCCCGGCGGCAGATCGATCGAGAGCAGTCCCGCCGCCAGCGCCTCCTGCTGCGGTAACGGCACGAAGGTCACGCCTCCGGTCGGGCAGGCGATGGTATGGGCATCGACCGCGCGCAGCCGGTGATCGGCGTAGCGGCGATTGGCCAGCCCTACGATCCCGGCGGCGTCGAGCGCGGGCAGGTAAAGCTGTGCCTCGCTTCCCGCGGGCGTCGCGCCCCACAGGATCATCAGCTCGTCCGGGTTGGCGGCGCCCTTGGGTGTCGGGCGTACTTGCAGCGGGTGCGGCATCCGGCGCGAGGCGGCGATGCCCGGATTCGGTCCGTCGATCCAGGCGATGTTGCGCTGGGCCAGCTTGTCGGAAGTGGAGCTGGTGGCGCCGACGGGGATCGGCGTGTCGTCGAAGCGGATCTCGGCGATCAGGCACTGGTGCGGCGCGGCCAGAATCGCCTCCTGCACCGAGAGCAGCGGCAGACCGGTCCAGGGGCCGTCGAGGTTGCCGGATGGCGGGCTGGCCGGCAGGAAGCGCTGCCCCGGCTGGTTGGTGTCGAGCCAGCAGCCGAAGAAATAGTCGGCCTCGCCGCCGGGGCTGGTCGCCAGATCGCGGGCATTGGGGCTGTCGAACTGGGTGGTCATGCTGGCCGGGCCGGCGAGGTTCACCCGTGGCGAGGCGAAGCAGGGGATGGTGACGTATTCCGGATTGCCATGCTGGTCGTTCTGCACGCCGAGCAGGGGAATCCGGTGGCCATAGGGGCTGCCGTCCGAGAATGACCGGTAGGTCGTGCCCGGATTAAAGTTGCTGACCGTGTTCTGCGCCTGGAACAGCCGGAAGAACACCCGCACGGACCGGGCGGTCGCCGCCGACTTGGCCAGAATCCGCACCCGCGCGACGGCGAAGTTGAAGACGAAGTTGCCGTCATTGTCGGTGGGCAGGAATTCCAGCTTGGTCGCGTCCTCGCTCTGCGCCAGGTCGTCGAAGCCGGAATTGGTCAGGTTGCGGAGCACCTGGGCGATGAAGCCGGGCGCATCGGCCGGGTTGCTGGTCATCTGCGCGCCGAACAGGGTCTGGGTGCCGCCCGGTGGCACCACTGCCTTGAAGAAGCGCAGATCGAAGCTCAGCCAGGTCGGGAAGTCGGTCGGGTGCTGCGGATCGACATCGACGAAGCGCGGATCCTCGCCGGTGGTGAGTTCGATCTGGCCCGAGGCGTCCAGGCTGGCGCCGCCCGCCGACAGGGCGGCGTTCACCGTTACCAGGGTGGAGGTGATGGAGGGCGTGGCGCCCCGCATGGCGGTGAAGCCGCCATCGCCGGTGAAGGTGACGGTGAAGGGGAACAGGAAGGTCTGGGGCGCATCCGGCAGCGACGGATCGGGCGGCACGACCGGGCCGGTGAAAACCGGTGTCGCCAGCATCGGGCCGATGGCGCCCCCGACCGCTCCAGGTAGGCCCGGATCGATCGTCGTCGTGAAGTTCGGCACCAGCGGCGGACTGCCGAGATTGCCGGCGTTCAGGCCGAGTTCGGCGGGGCGGAACCCGTCCACCGCGGCCCAGCCGGCGGCGAAGCGGGCGGTTCCAGGCAGCTGCAGCTCGACCTCGTCCTGGCCGAAAGTGGTCTGGTCGATGATCAGCGACAGGCTGGGGCCGAGATTGAAGTAGCCTACCACGCCGCTATTGGTGCCGACGAAGATGCTCTTGCCGGCCCCGGTGATCGGGGCGAAGTGCGGGCACTGGCCAACGTCGTTGCCCGGCACGGCGTCGGAGCGGAACACCGGCGCCCCGGTCAGGGCATCGAACGCACGCAGCACGGCCGGCGTTCCATCCACGCCGTCCACCACCCAGACCAGCGCCTTTCGCGTGGTCGGATCGGCGGTGACGAAGGCCGACCCGGGAGCGTCGCTGAAGCCCAGACCGGCAGTCCAGGCCGGCACCAGCTTCGCCTTGGCGCCGGAGATGTCGATGCGGAAGGCGGCGAGGCCGGGCTGGCCGCTGCCCACGACATAGACGTAGTCGGCACCGCCGACGGCGTCGTGGTAGTAGGCGGGCGCGCATTTGCTCTCGGCGCCGAACAACGCGCCGCTCGACGGTTTGGCGGGATTGGTGACACTGCTCCACTGTTCCGCGCCCCAGCCGCCCAGGGTGCCGTCCAGCAGATAGGCGTTTCCGTCCTTGGCCGTGGTGACGACCAGTTGCCGCCCGCCGATCAGCGGCAGGGCGATCGGGCTCGAACCGCCGAAATCCTGGTCAGCGTCGTTCAGCGCCCGCGCCCAGCTCGGCTGGTACCAGCCGTTGACCGCGAGGCCCGGCCCGCCGGTCAGCGCGATGCGGACGACGCCCTCGAAGAAGTCGCCCACGTCGCCCGGATGCTTGCCGGCGGGCAGGCCCGACCAGTACGAGTCGGGCAGGTCGACGCCGCTGCCGTCCGCGGCCATGGCGTTGCCGGTGCTGACATACAGCGTGCCGTCGGATGCCGCCGCCGCTCCGCCCGGGCCCCAGGCGCCGCCGCCGACCGCCTTGGTGCTGGTCAGCGGCAGGAACAGTTGCTGGGCGAGGCCGGTCTGCCGGCAGGCCACCACCCAGCCGTGATAGACATCCTTATCGTCGGCCAGGAAGTCGGCGAAGGTGGCGAAGATCCAGCCGTTGACGAGGTTGAGCGCGCCGCGCTGGTCCTGTTTGGTCGGGTCGAAGGTCGGGCGGCCGGCGGCGCCGGGATCGGTCAGGGTCGCGCGGTCGAGGACGAAGCCCGTGTTCAGGTCGAGCGCGAAGATCTTGAAGGTGTCGCCCGCGGTGTCGTGCACCAGCGCCATCACGAACACCGTGGCGCTGGCGCGGTCGATCACCGGGGTGCCGCAGATGCCGATCGGCGGGGGGATGTTGCTGCCGCCCCGCGGGCTCGCCGGCCCGAGCGAGGCCTGGGTCCAGAGCGGGGCCCCGCCGCCGCCCAGGAGCTGGTCCTCCGCAAAGGCCTGGACGGTGTTGTCCGAGACGGCGAGGATGATGAGGTCGTGGGTCTGGCCGGCCAGCGGGCCGGCGGTGAAGGCCCAGCCCGCGAGGTAGAGCGGGGCGGCGCGTACCGGCGCGGCGGTGGGCAGGCTGACATAGCGCCGCCAGGTGCCGCCTGCCGGGGCGAAGGCGAAGCCCGGATTGAGCCCGCTGCGACCGGGATCGGCGTGGTAGGTGGGGATGTCGGTCATGGCGCCAGGGACTTCTGCTGCGGGTTTTGTTCCGGAGTGGCAGACCGTATCGGAGCCGGTACGAGATGGCAGTGAAGCGGTTCACACCCGACCCGCTTAGCACCTCCCGCCCGTCGGCCAGCGACGGGGCGGCCGGCCGCCCCTGCGGGTGGGACCTTGCGGGCTTCGACCTTCAGGGCCATCGCGGCGCGCGCGGCCTGGCTCCGGAAAACACGATCGAAGGGTTCACAGCCGCCCTCGCGCTCGGGGTGAGCACGCTCGAACTCGACGTGGCGATGACCGCGGATGGCGTGGTGGTGGTGACCCACGACCCGCGGCTCAACCGCGACCTCACCCGGCTGCCGGACGGGGCCTGGCTCTCCCGTCCCGGTCCGCTGATCCACCGGCTGCGCCGCGCCGACCTTCTGCGCTACGACGTGGGACGGATCCGTCCCGCCAGCGCCTATGCCAGGCGCTTTCCCGACCAGAGACCGGTGGATGGCGCGCGCATCCCGGATCTGGCGGCGGTGTTCGCGCTCGATCCCGCGGTGCGATTCAATGTCGAGCTCAAGCTGTTTCCCGCCCATCCCGGCTGGACACCGTCGCCCGAGGCGATGGCCGAGGCGGTGCTGGCGGTTGCCGATCGCGCCGGGGTGCTGGCACGGCTTGGCGTGCAGTCCTTCGACTGGCGGGCCCTGCGCCATCTGCGCCGGATCCGGCCCGAGCTGGCGCTGGGCTGGCTCACCGATCCGGCTCTGCCCGCCGGGCTCTGGTGGGGGGGCGCGCGTCCGGAGGATTTCGGCGGCTCCGTGGCGCGGGCCGTGGCGGCCGAAAGCGGCGCTGACGCCAAAGGGGTCGGCACCAGTGGGGCTGGCGCCAAGGGGGCCGGCGCCAAGGGGGCTGGCGCCAGAGAGG
>DAICZL010000197.1 GCA_027311165.1 bacterium | reverse complement strand
CCCCGACACCGGCTATGCTGCGGCCACCCCGTTCGGCACGCGCCGCCACTGCAGGCAGGAAACGCATGGATACGCCACTGACCACCCTGGCTCCTACCCGTCAGGACGCCGACCGCCATCTTCACGTCCTGCGTCAGCTTGAACGCAAGCTGCTGTGGCTGTCGGCCTGGATGGTGCACAACGCCAACCACATCCGCCCCAACCGCGACGGGCTGAAAGTGGGCGGGCACCAGGCGTCCTGCGCCTCGATCATTTCGGTGATGGCGGCCCTGTATTTCGAGATCGCCCGCCCGCAGGACCGCATCGCGGTGAAGCCCCATGCCGGGCCGGTGTTTCATGCGATCAACTGGCTGTTCGGGCGCCAGAGCATCGACAAGATGGAGAATCTCCGCCGCCTGGGCGGCGCGCAATCCTATCCCAGCCGGGTGAAGGACGGGGGCGAGGTCGATTTCTCCACCGGCTCGGTCGGCCTCGGCGTCGCCATGACCACCTTCAGCGCGCTGATGCACGATTATGTGCGGCTGCATGATTTCGCCCGCCCCGACCTGCCGCCGGGCCGGCACATCGCCATCGCCGGCGATGCCGAACTGGACGAGGGCAATATCTACGAGGCGCTGCTGGAGGGCTGGAAGCACGACGTCCGCAATGTCTGGTGGATCATCGACTACAACCGCCAGAGCCTGGACAGCGTCGTGCCGGACCGGCTGTTCGGCCGCATCGAGGGCCTGTTCCGCGACATGGGCTGGAACGTGGTCACCATGAAATACGGCCGCAAGCTGGAAGCGGCCTTCGCCCGCGAGGGCGGGGAAGACCTGCGCCGCTGGATCGATGACTGCCCCAACAGCCTGTATTCCGCGCTCACCTTCCAGGGCGGCGCCGCCTGGCGCGCCGCGGTGCTGGCCGATCTCGGCCGGAGCAAGGGCGTGCGCGCCATCGTCGATCCGCTGTCGGACGACGAACTGGCCGCGCTGATGACCAATCTGGGCGGCCACGACACCCAGAGCATCATCGAGCATTTCCGCGCGGCGGACGCCGCCGGCGACCAGCCCACCTGCTTCATCGCCTATACGATCAAGGGCATGGGCCTGCCGTTCGCCGGCCACAAGGACAACCATTCCGGGCTGATGAGCAAGGAGCAGATGGAGGTGTTCCGCGCCGCCATGCGCATCCGCCCCGGCCATGAATGGGACCGCTTCGAGGGGCTCGACCTGCCGGAGGCGGAGCTGGCCGCCTTCCTGGAAACCTGCCCCTTCGGCAAGAAGCTGACCCCGCAAGGCCGCTCGCTGTCGGCCCCCAGCGTGCATGTGCCCGATATCCTGCCGATGGCCAGCAAGGCGGCGGGACGCAAATTCGCCACCCAGTCGGGCTTCGGCGACATCCTGGCCGAAATCGGCCGCGGCCAGGGCGAGTGCAAGGATCTCGCCGCCCATATCGTCACCACCAGCCCCGATGTGACCGTCTCCACCAATCTCGGCCCCTGGGTGAACCGCCGCGGGGTGTTCGACCGCCATACCCGCAACGACGTGTTCCGCGACGCGAAGCTCGCCTCCGCCCAGCGCTGGGGGATGAGCCCCAAGGGCCAGCATATCGAGCTCGGCATCGCCGAGCAGAATCTTTTCCTATTACTCGGCGCGGCCGGTCTGACCCCGGCACTGACCGGGGCGCGGCTGCTGCCGATCGGCACGGTGTACGACCCGTTCGTCAATCGCGGCCTCGATGCGCTGATCTATGCCTGCTACCAGGATGCGCGCTTCCTGCTTGTCTCCACCCCCTCCGGCCTGACGCTGGCGCCCGAGGGCGGGCAGCACCAGTCGGTGAACACGCCGCTGATCGGCATGGCCGCCGACCGCCTGGCCAGTTTCGAACCCGCCCATGTCGACGAACTGGCGATCCTGCTGCGCCACGCCTTCGTGCACATGCAGGCGCCCGAGGGCTCGGCGGTGTGGCTGCGCCTGTCCACCCGCCAGATCCCCCAGCCGGTCCGCACGATCGACCCAGCCGCGGTGATCGCCGGCGCGCACTGGGCGGTGGCTCCGGCCCCGGGCGCGCGCATCGCCATCGCCTATCAGGGCCCCGTGGCCCCCGAAGCCGAGGCCGCCTTCGCCGAATTGCGCGAGGAGGAACCGGGCGCCGGGCTGCTCGCCATCACCAGCCCGGACCGGCTGTTCGCCGGCTGGACCGCAGCCCAGCGCGCCCGCCGGGCCGGCGAGCGCTCGGCGCGGGCCCATGTCGAAACCATCCTGGCACCGCTCGCACCCGAGGCGGCCCTGGTGACGATCCTGGACGGACATCCGGCCACCCACGCCTGGCTCGGCTCGGTGCGCGGCCAGCGCGTGGTGTCACTGGGGCCGGACCGGTTCGGCCAGAGCGGGGATATCCCCGATCTGTACCGGGAATACGAGCTCGATACCGACGCCATCCTGGATGCCTGCGCGCAGGCCTTGCTGGGGTAGGGACGGACGGCAAGGCCAGGGCTCCGCCATGGACCGGGCAAGGGCTTCGCCCCTGCACCCGACCAAGGGCCGTACGGCCCTTGGAACCCTGCCGTTCAGACCGTGCCGGCCAACGGACGGTGCGACGCCGCACAGGTACGGAAGACGTGGTTTCGGTGGAATTGCAGATATCGCTCCTGCTCCGCCGAGAACGCACCGACATTGGTGATGGACAGTCCCCAGGCCGTGATCACCGCCTGATCGAGATCGGGAGACAGCAGCAAGGCGCCGTCCTGCTGGAACGTTATCAGGCCCGCGTCGAACAGATGATCGATATGGGGGGCCAGCATCAGGCCATTATTGCCGTCCAGCCGCTTCCGGTTGTCGGACTTGGCCCAGGGCTTGATGTGGCTGGCGATCAGATGATCCCTGTTGCCGATCCCCGTGACCCGGCAGCGCGGCTCGATCGCGAGAACGCGATCGCGGAACAGTCCCTGGCCGATCCGCGCCTTGATCACCGCGTCCCGGTCGGTCTCCGACAGTGGCGCCTCGATCCGCTCGATCTCGGCGCGGTCTTCGGCGGCACGTGACACGGCAAAGGAGCGGATGGCGGTGTTGTCTTGTAGGTCAAGATGGCGGTCGCATAGCTCGTCGAGGGTTATATTCAGAGC
>DAICZL010000192.1 GCA_027311165.1 bacterium | reverse complement strand
CCGCCGCTGCTCGGGCTGACCGACCCGGCTGGAGGGCTGCATGTTCTGGCGGGATTGACCCTAGTGCTGGCGACCCCTCTGGTGCTCCTGCTGCTCTGGTATGTGCCTGAAGCATCTGATGGGTTCCGCCCGCCCGCTGGGCGTGCCGACTTGGCAGAAGCCCTGCGGGTTGCTGCGGCGAATGCGCCGTTCCGCCGGCTGCTTGCCGCCTGGCTGTTAAATGGACTGGCCAACGGATTGCCGGCTGCGCTGTTCCTGCTGTTGTGCGCCCAGATATTGCAGGCCCCGGCGGCGTCAGGAGGGCTGCTGCTCGCCTATTTCCTGGCAGGTATCGCGGGCGTGCCGCTCTGGATCGCTCTTGCGCGGCGGATCGGCAAGCACCGCGCATGGTCAATCGCGATGATCTGGGTCTGTCTCGCCTTCGCCTTCGTGCCGTTGCTGGGCCCTGGTGATACCGGACTGTTCCTGGCGATCTGCCTGGCCAGCGGCGTCGGCCTGGGCGCCGATCTGGCGCTGCCGCCGGCGATCCAGGCCGATGTGATCGATCTTGACGAGTTGCAGAGCGGGGAGCGTCGCGCCGGGCTGTTCTTCGCCGCCTGGACCATGGCGCAGAAGGCCGGCAACGCGCTGGCGGCCGGAATCGCTTTTCCGTTGCTTGATCTGGCGGGCTTCCGCGCGGAGGGACCGAACGGCCGGGTGCCGCTGGCGGCGCTGATCGCGCTTTATTGCCTTCTGCCGATCGCACTCAAGCTCGGCGCGGTGAAGCTGATGTGGTCCTTCCCGCTCGATGAAGCTGAACAGCGACGAATCCGCGCCGCGATCACGGCCGCCGCATGAGACACTTTGTGTCAAGGTCCTCGGCTGTTCGAGCGTGCCGTTTCGTCTCGTCCGGCCTCAAAGACGCTTCGCGCCAGCGACGCCGCCGGTCGCCTTCGGCGATCCTCGACCCCGGCCGTGTTGCCCCGGCGTTTGAAGCTGTAGCCGTGATGAGGGAACGGCTGGTTCAATCGAACCAAGGAACGAGGTTTGGATCAGGCGCGACGGGTGGCGGTGAGCTTGGCGGGACCGTAAGCCTTGCCGTCCTGCGAGGCGCGCCAGAGTTTGCGGACCCGGGCGCGAGCGACGATGCGCACGGCATGACCATGCTTGCAGCGGCAATCCCTGGCGCGGCTGTAGAGTCCTGGGGTCCATTAGGATGTCTGGCGCGAGTTGTCGGCAAGGCAGGAGAGAGCGACGCGCATGTTTCTGATGCTGATCCATCGGAATACGACGGCGCGGATCTTGCCGAAGGCGAGTTTGCAGCCTGGTGGTGCCGGGCACGATGCGGTCCGGCGTTGGTCTTGGGAGCGAACCCCCAATCGGATGAAGGAGTGGCACCGGCCAGTAGCAGGCTTGGTGACGCGTTGTGTCGATGATTCCCAACGGCATCGGCCTGCGCGTAGTGGCGGACGTGCACGGCGATGCCCGCGCCTTCGCTCATGCCGCCGCGACCGACCGGTTCCTGATCCAGCTCGGTGATCTGACCGATTACGGCCCGGACAGTGCGGCGGCCTTGCGCATCATGTTCAGCCTGATCGACCGCGGTACCGGGCTGTTTCTGGTAGGTAACCATGACCTGAAGCTCGCCCGTGCACTCGATGGCCAGTCGGTGCGGATGGACCCGGCGCTGAGGAATACGCTCGACCAACTCGATGCACCATTGCGGGCGCGGGTGGTGGATGAGGTGGCCCGCGCCCCGGCCTGGCTGCGCTGGGGGGATACTCTGTTCGTCCATGGCGGTTTCCATACCGAGATGCTGGAGCGGGCCAGCCCCCCTGTCGGGCTGAAGCGTCCCGAAGGTGCGGTGGCGCGGGCGTTGTATGGCGCGCCGACCGGCAAGCTATTGGCCGACGGCTATCCCGAGCGCAGCTTGGACTGGGTGGACCGCATCCCCTCTGGGCTGACCGTCTATTGCGGTCATGACCGTCGCAGTACTGACGGGCGACCCCATATACGTCAGGGAGCCAGCGGTGGGAGCGTGGTGTTCCTGGACACCGGTGCTGGCAAAGGTGGCCATTTGTCCTGGATCGATCTTCCCCTCCGACTGAGGTGAGCATGCGCCCAATCCGCAGCAGGCTTATGTCAAGTCAAAGGCCGCTACCCTTAGAGACAGACTCTAAGCTCCGCTCGAGCGCATTGGGCCTGTACCGCCTGGCTTTGGCCCTGCTGCCG
This sequence comes from bacterium, assembly GCA_027311165.1. Classification (GTDB taxonomy): domain Bacteria; phylum Pseudomonadota; class Alphaproteobacteria; order Acetobacterales; family Acetobacteraceae; genus DAICZL01. The sequence goes on along the minus strand of DAICZL010000192.1, from coordinate 3,292 downwards.
GTCGTCCTGCTGGGAGCCTGCGCGACCCAGAAACTCGAGGATTTCGCGACTGGCCGGCCGGAGTTGAGGCTGGAAACATATTTCCCAGGTCATACCAGGGCCTGGGGAATGTTCGTGGACCGGTTCGGCACCGTGCGTCGGCAATTTATTGTCGATCTCGACGGCGGCTGGGACGGGACGGTGCTGACCCTCGACGAACATTTCATCTACGCCGACGGGGAACGCCAGGAACGGCACTGGCGGTTCCATAGAGACGGTGCGGGTGGCTGGATCGGCACTGCGCCGGACGTGATCGGCCAGGCGCATGGCCGGGAAGCGGGCAACGCCTTCGAGATGCACTACACTGCGGAACTGCGCACCGGCGACAGCACGTTGCGGGCGGATTTCGACGATTGGCTATTCCGGCAGGACCAGGAGGTGGTGCTTAACCGGGCGGTAATGCGCAAGTTTGGTGTTACGCTTGGCACGGTCCAACTCGCTTTCCGCCACGATTCGCCCCCGGCCACGCCCTGACGCCAGCGAGCCGAGATGCCGGCCGGCCCGGTATTTTGCTAGGCTGTAATCGCGCACTGTGCGGATGGCGGAAGGCGCGAAGATCATGACGGACTGCTGGGGTTCCTACGGGCCGACCGACTTGGCCGACCGCGGCCGGCATCGGGCTGGACCTGACCCCTTCATGCTCCAAGACTGTTTGGCGATGATATAGGGAGAGGACATCGGCCTATGCCACGCTTCGACCGCTTGGCGATGCTCGACCGCTTCCACGCCATGATCGCCCGCGGTGAGCCGATCATCGGCGGAGGTGCCGGCACCGGCCTCTCTGCCCGCTGCGAGGAGGCGGGCGGAATCGATCTCATCGTGATCTATAATTCCGGGCGCTATCGGATGGCTGGGCGGGGTTCGCTCGCCGGCATGCTGGCCTACGGCAATGCCAACGACATCATATTGGAGATGGCGCGTGAGGTGCTGCCGGTGGTCCGCCACACGCCGGTGCTGGCCGGGGTCAACGGCACCGATCCGTTCTGTCTGTTTGATGACTTTCTCGACCGGCTGATCGCGCTCGGCTTTTCTGGCGTACAGAACTTTCCGACCGTGGGGCTGATCGATGGCCTGTTTAGGAAAAATCTGGAAGAGACCGGCATGGGTTATGCGCTGGAGGTGGACATGATCCGACTGGCGCACGCCAAGGGATTGCTGACCACCCCTTATGTGTTCAATGAGGGTGAGGCCGCCGCTATGGCTGCGGCCGGAGCGGATATCATCGTTTGCCATATGGGCTTGACCACCGGGGGGACCATTGGAGCGGAGACGTCGAGCCCGCTTTCCGCCTGCCCGGCGCGAATTGATGCCTGGGCGGCTGCGGCGCTGGCGGTCAATCCTCAGATGATCGTGCTCTGCCATGGCGGGCCGATCGCCGAAGCGGAGGATGCCGCCTTCGTGCTTGCAAATACCAGGCATTGCCACGGGTTCTATGGCGCATCGTCGATGGAGAGGCTGCCAACCGAGCGGGCATTGGTGGCGCAGACCAGGCGGTTCAAGGAAATCGGTCGGGCCGAGGCCTGACCGGGCGAGGCCGGAGCATTCTCTGCATAGTCTCTATCTGCACGTGTTCGAGGCTGGATCGGAGCTGCGGGCTGGGCTGTCGTGCCGGATCGGCACCTATGACGCCCGGCGGCTCCATTCGGCCCTGGCTGAGCGCTCATCTGACGAGGTATATTACAAAATTAAATTTGAGAGATTGGTGGCCTGATGAAATCCAGAACCGAGCTTATCCAGTCTACTAATGTATAAAATCAATATATATCGCTTATCGTGATGAGTTATATTGTAATTTGGTTTCTCGAAGCTGTGTTTCGGCATCGAAAAAGGACCCCTCTGGAGGGGTGATCGGCGTCCAAAAGGGCCCCCTCTTGTGATGGGTTTCACGATGGCTCTCGTGTTTGGCGGGGCCTGGGTTGGGATGCTGGTAGTGGAAACGGTCGCGAAGATACGGCGGGCCCATTTTATTCGGGGCAGGGCGATCAAGACGATCAGAGGTGGCTGGCCAAATTTAGACAGCTCGATAAGTGGAATCCCTGCCCCGAAAGCGGCGATACTTCCGCGCAGGAGGAGCAGGTATGGCGAGGCGAGCAAGGCGGACGCATAGCCCGGCGTTCAAGGCCAAAGTGGCGCTGGCGGCGCTGAAGGGCGAGAAGACGTTGGCGGAACTAGCCAAGCAGTTCGACGTGCATCCCAACCAGATCACCGGCTGGAAGGCGCAACTGGCGGAAGGTGCGGCAGGCCTGTTTGAAGGCAGCGGCGCCGCCGCCACGCAATCAGTGGACGTGCAGCGGCTGCATGCAAAAATTGGCGAACTGGCGCTGGAAAACGATTTTTTGTCCGGTGCGCTCGGCAAAGCCGGTCTGCTGAGCGCAAAGCGATGATCGACCGGACGCACGAGTTGCCACTGGCCCGTCAGGCTGATCGGCTCGGCCTGAGCCGCGCCAGCCTCTATTACAAGCCAAAGCCGGCGCCGCCGGCCGAGCTGGCGCTGATGCGCCGGATCGACGAGCTGCATTTGAACTATCCATTTTTCGGGCAGCCGGATGTTGCGAGACATGCTGCGCGCGGAGGGTATTCCGATTGGCCGCGAGATGGTGGCGGCGTTGATGCGGCGGATGGGTATCGAGGCGCTCTACCGTCGGCCGCGCACGACCAAACCGGCGCCTGGGCACGAGGTTTTTCCGTATCTGCTGCGCGATATGGCGATCGACCGGCCGAACCAGGTGTGGGCGATGGACATCACCTACATTCCAATGGTGCGGGGCTTTGTCTACCTGGCGGCGGTGCTGGATTGGTTCAGCCGACGGGTTCTGGCCTGGCGTCTGTCGATCACAATGGAAACCGACTTTTGCCTTGAGGCGGTGGACGAAGCCCTGGCCCGCCATGGCGCGCCGGCGATTTTCAATACCGACCAGGGCAGTCAGTTCACCAGCGCCGAGTTCACCAGCATGCTGGCCCGCAACGCGATCGCGATCAGCATGGATGGCAAGGGATCGTGGCGGGACAACGTCTTTGTCGAACGGCTGTGGCGGTCGGTGAAATACGAGGAGGTCTATTTGCACGCCTACGACACGGTGGCCGACGCGCGGGCGGGGCTCGGGCGGTATCTGGCGTTTTACAATGCGCGGCGCCCGCATTCGAGCCTTGACGGGCGGACGCCGGACGACGCCTATTTCAACGCGCTGCCGTTGGCTGTGGCAGCATGAAATTCACCGCTGCTCTGGTGGGGGGGGGGGGGGGGGGGGCGGGG
>DAICZL010000191.1 GCA_027311165.1 bacterium | reverse complement strand
GGCCAACGGGCCGCTGGTCACGGTGATCAACTACGCCCTGATCAGGGCGCCCGGCACCACCGGCTATGGCGTGTATCTGCGCACCGGCGGCACCGTGATCAACGGAAGCACTGTCGATACCGGTGCCACGATTTCGGGCCTTTCCAAAGGCATCGAGATCGCCGGTGGGCCGGGCGTGATCCGCAATTACGGCACCATCGAGGGCTACGGGACGATCGGCAAGGGGCTCGGGCGGGCCATCGGGCTCGCGGCCGGCGGGGCCGTCTATAACGGCAGCCGCGGCGACACCATCGCCACGATGTATGCCCTCGGTGCCACTTGCATCTACAGCAAGAGCAACACCGCCACCACGGTGAAGAACTTCGGCGTCATCAGCGCCGTGGTCGGCGGCACCGGCGCCAGCGGCAGCGACGCGCTGAACATCCGCGCCGGCGGCGTGGTGATCAACGGCGGCGCCGCCAGCCCGGGAACCGCCGCCAGCACGGCGGCGAGCATCCGCGGGCGGCAGTTCGGCGTGTATCTGCAAGGTCTGATCAGTGGCGTCGTTTCCACCGTGGCCAATTACGGCACCATCTACAGCCTGAAGGCGCAGGCGGTGGACAGCGTCGGTGCGCTGCGCGTCACCAATGGCGGATCGGGCGCGACCGGGGCGTACCTGGCCGGCCAGGCCGCCGCCGTCGCGATCGGCGGGCCGGCGACGGTGGTGAATGTGGGCACGATCAGCGGCACGGTGTCCGGCGCCTACGGCATATCGCTGGCCAATGGCGGAACGGTGATCAACGGCGTGCTGGCGGCCGGGTCCGGGACGGTTACCAACACGGCGGCGCTGATCAGCGGCAAGCAGGCGGGGGCGGTGTATTTCGGCGGCGCTGCCCCGGGCACGCTGAGCAACTACGCGACCGTGGCCAACGAAAAGACCGGGGCCGTGACGGGTTCGCAGATCTACGCGGTGGGGCTGTTCGCCGGCGGATCGGTGACCAACGGCAGCACCGCCGACACGGTGGCCAGCATTCTCGGCACGCTGGCGACGGCGGCGCTGGAAACCGGCGTGGCGGTGGCCGCCGGCACCGCGGTGATCACCAATTTCGGCACCATCGCCGGCACGGTCGGGGTGAGCTTCACCGAAGTGAAGGCGTTCAACTCCGGCAGCGTGACACTCACCGGCATCGGCACCGTGGTGAATGCCGGCACCATCGCCGGCCTGGGCGGCACGGCGGTGCTGTTCGGCACCGCCACGGGGCGGGCGGCCGATACGCTGGTGCTGCGGCCGGGGGCCGCGTTCGGCGGCGGCACGGTGGTGGGGAACGGCAGCGACGTGCTGGAACTGTCGACGCTCGCTTCCGGCGGGGGCACGGGCACGCTGTCGGGCAAGATCGATAGTGGAGCAATAGGATACAACGGGTTCGCGTCGGTCTCCGTAGATACGGGCGCGCATTGGTATACGACCGGCAAGAGCTCTATCACCTCGACGGGGACACTTGGGATTACGCTGGAAAGTTCGGCCGCCTTCACGGTGTATGGTTCCGGAACGCTCGGCCTTATGGGTACACCGGGATCGGCGACGCTCAATTTGAGTGGGAGTGGGTATTTTGACGTAGCCGGGGCGACGGCTTCCGTACTCGTCGGCACCCTCGGGGTCGGTAGCGGCGCCGGAGAGATTTACGTAGGAACCAACGGCACGCTGGCGGGCACCGGCACGATCGGCGGGACAAGAGCGACGATCGTAGACAACGGTCTGATCCTGGCGAGCCCTTCAGGCACCCTGACTGCCACCTCGAGAATCATTCCCGGCACATCGACCGGCACGGTTTCGATTGGCGCGGGCGCCACGCTGGATGTGCAGAAGCAGGTCGGCGGCATCACCCTGACCTTCGCGAGCGCTACCGCCGCGTCGTCGCAAACTCTGGAAATCGGCACGCTGTCCAGCGGGCTGACCGGCGGGCCTGGCGTGTTCGGGACCATCACAAACTTTGCAGCCGGCGACACCATTGATCTGATGACGGTGCCCACGGCCGCCTCTTCCGCGCTGACGTTCAACACCGCGACCGACGTGTTGGCGGTGACGGCGACATTGGGCGGCACCACGAAAACCATCACACTGACCTTCGCGTCTGGATCGGGCCTGACATCGGGCAACTTCGCGCTGACCGCCGCCGGCAACGGCAGCACGGACGTGGTGTTCCATTCGGTTCCGAGCCCATTCGCAGCACGCGACCTGCTGGGCACGCATGGCGAATTCTGGTCGGGGCGCAATGGCGCGATCGGTGGCGGGCAGTACACGACGACGGCGGATGGCGGCCCGGCGGCACCGCACGGCTCCGCCACGTGGGCCGGTGGCGCGGCGCACGGGGTCGGTCTGCGGGCGGCATACGGCGCTGGCCCGACCGGCGCAGGCGAGACGCATCCAGGTCCGTATCCGCGGGAGACGTGGCGATGACGGTTCCTTGAACGCCTGGACGGACCTGTCTGGCAGCTCTCGTTCGCGCAGCATCCCCGCCGGGCAGTGCCCTGGCGGGACAACCGAGGATGATACGAAATGAAAACAACCGGTCGGCTGCCTTGCTGGAGGGGCGCGTGCTTTGGTCTCGGGACGCTGGCGGTGCTCAGCAGTGCCGCGTCGGCGACGCAAGTGACCACGATCCACGATATCGATCCACTCACGGACGGGTCTGCATTCGTGGGTCAGTTTCTCTACGATGGCGTCAGTGGGTTCTATGGCGCCAATGCCCGAAGCGGACCCAACAGCAATGGCACGATCGTTCATCTCCTGCCGCCTGATGTCGGGCAGACCGACTGGAGCCTGACGGTCCTTTGGTCGTTTCCTGGCGTGACAGGTGATGGTCTGTCTCCGTCGGGCCCGCTGCTGCAAGGGCAGGACGGCAGCCTCTATGGCGTCACTCAGGGCGGCGGAACGAATGGCGCCGGCACCGTGTACCGATTGTCACCGCCGCCCATCGGCCAGACGACGTGGTCAGAGACGGTGCTGCATAGCTTTGGCGCGGAAGGTGACTTCGCCGACGGTCCGGTGCAATTTGACAGGAAGGGACGGCTGGTTGGGACGCTCAGTAGTGGCGGGCTGGGGGGTGGTGGTGCGGTCTACCTTCTTACGCCGCCGGGCCCCGGCCAGCTCGACTGGGCCGAGCGTACCATCGGGCCGTTTAGCATTGCCACTGGCTCCCGCGGCTTTTTCCCATCGGGTGGCGTGACCACCGACGGCACCGAAGTGCTTTACGGCACGACGACCAACGGCGGCCGGCACGGCACCGGTGTCATGTATTCGCTGACGCCCGCGACCTCTGCCGACAAATACTGGAGGCAGGCGGTGGTGCATAATTTCCACCGCAACAATGCCGATGACGGTGGCGCCACTTCCGGCCCGCTGCAGCCGGAGCCGGCCGGCAGCATGCTCTACGTCACCGGTGGCACCGGCGGCGGTGGAGATCGCGGCCTGATCGTGGAGTTCTCTCCGCCCGCGCCCGGCGGCCGGGTCTGGAGCGAGACGGTGGTGCACGACTTCAATCTCGACCACAGCGACGGCCGTGAACCTGTCGGCTACCTGCTGCGGCGCAAGAACGGGGAGATTTTCGGCGTCACCGCGCGAGGCGGGCCGGAGACCGACATGGGCATCGTCTTCAAACTGGCCCCACCGGCCGTTCCAGGCGGCACCTGGACCGAGACCATCCTGCACAATTTCCACGGCGGCGCGGACGGCAAGTTCCCGCGCGCCGGCCTCGCCGAGCTGCCCAGCGGCGAACTGATCGGCACCACCACGGAAGGCGGCGCCTTCCGGGCCGGCACGATCTTCATGTTGAAGCCATAGCGCGACGAAGGATCCCGCTGACCGCCGCCGGCAACGGCAGCACGGATGTGGTGTTCCATTCGGTTCCGGGCGCATTCGCCGCACGCGATCTGCCGGGCACGCATGGCGAATTCTGGTCAGGGCGCAACGGCGCGATCGGCGGCGGGCAGTAAACCACGACGGCGGGATCCATTATTTGCCGTGCACCCTGGGCCACGAGATCGTTCGTTTCGGTGTGGGGCAACCGAGTTCTGTCAGTGGTTGCGTCACCGATCACGCTCATGGCTCGCATCCGCCTGATCAGACCTCTCCCCCCGATGCGGGAATATGATCCGTTTCCGTCGTGATGTTGGTTCCGAGATGCCCCCGGAACGCCAGCCAAGGGCCGAGCACCCCCAGACCCGCGTCCCCTGAGTGTCGGGTTCCAAGGGCCCATCGGCCCTTGGCGGGTCCAGGGTAGAGCCCTGGCCTGTCTTACGCCCCCAGGGCCTCGTCCAGATCCCGGATCAGATCCTCGGCCGATTCCAGCCCGATCGACAGCCGCACCACATCCTGCCCGGCGCCGGCGGCGGCGCGCTGTTCGTCGCTCAGCTGGCGATGGGTGGTGGAGGCCGGGTGCAGGATCAGGCTGCGGGTATCGCCGACATTGGCCAGATGCGAGAACAGCCGCACGGACTCCACCAGTTTCGTCCCGGCCTCGAACCCGCCCTTCACTCCGAAGGTGAACACCGATCCGGCGCCGCGGGGCAGATATTTCGCCGCCAGGGCGTGATAGGGGCTGTCCTTCAGCCCGGCATAGGACACCCAGGCCACGCGTGCGTCGCCGGCCAGGAATTCCGCCACCCGCCCGGCATTGGCGACATGGCGCTCCATGCGCAGCGGCAGGGTCTCGATGCCGTTCAGGATCAGGAAGGCGTTCATCGGCGCGAGCGTCGGGCCGAAATCGCGCAGCGCCACCGCGCGCGCCTTGGTGGTGAAGGCGAAATCGCCGAAATTCTCGTAGAAGCGCAGACCGTGATAGGCGGGCTCGGGCTCGGTCAGCGACGGGAAGCGCCCGCCCTGCGTCCAGTCGAAACGGCCGGACTCCACGATCACCCCGCCCAGCGAGTTGCCATGCCCGCCCAGGAACTTGGTCATCGAATGGCAGACGATGTCCGCCCCCCATTCGATCGGCCGGCACAGGAACGGGCTGGCCAGCGTGTTGTCCACCACCAGCGGAATGCCGGCGCCGTGCGCGATGGCGGCCACCGCCTCCAGATCGACGACGATGCCGCCGGGATTGGCGAGGCTTTCCACGAACACCGCCTTGCAGCGCGGGGTCAGCGCGCGGCGGAAATTCTCCGGATCGGTCGGGTCGACGAAATGGCAGGTCCAGCCGAGCTTCCTGAAGGACAGCGCGAACTGCGTCAGCGAGCCGCCATAGAGATTGCGCGAGGCGATGAATTCATCGCCCGGTTCCAGCAGCGTGAAGAAGGCCAGGAACTGCGCCGCGTGGCCCGAGGATGCGGCGAGCGCGGCGCGGCCGCCTTCCAGATTGGCGACCCGTTCCTCCAGCACCGCGACGGTCGGGTTGGACAGGCGGGAATAGACATGGCCGAAGCTGTGCAGGTTGAACAGCGAGGCGGCGTGATCGACATCCTCGAACACATAGGACGTGGTCTGGTAGATCGGCGTGATGCGCGCCCCCGTGGTGGGATCGGGGGCGGCGCCGGCGTGGATCGCGCGGGTCTCGAAGCCGAAGCTCTGGTTGCGTTGGGGCAGGGGATGGGGCTTGGCCCGCCGCGCCGTGGGCGGCTCGGGGGGGCGGTTGCGGATGATGTTGCCGTTCACCCCGCTCCAGGAGAGTTCGCCGCCCAGCCGCCCGAACTCGATCTTCGGGCAGCGGTTCATGATCACCTCGATGCCGGCGGCCTCGGCCTTGGCCGCGGCCTCGTCGTTGCGGATGCCGAGCTGCATCCACACCACGGGCGCGCCGATCGCGATCGCATCGTCCACGATCGGTCCCACCTGCGCGGCGGCGCGGAAGATCTCGACCATGTCGATCGGTTCGGGGATGTCGCGCAGGCCGGCATGGACGGTCTCGCCGAGCAGCGTCTGGCCGGCCAGGCCGGGATTGACCGGGATCACCCGGTAGCCCTTCCCCTGGAGGTATTTCATGACGAAATAACTTGGCCGGTTCCAGTTGGCGCTGGCGCCGACCAGGGCGATGGTCTTCACCCGTTCCAGGATCGCGCGCAGCTTGGCGTCCGGATAGGCGATCGGGGTCAGGTCGGTCACGCGGGCCTCGCGGTCTGGCGGATGGGACGGCGCGGAGCCTGACCCCGCCGCCGCGCTTGCGCAAGGCCGCGCCCCGCCGCCGGCCAGGTGAGGCACAAGCGCGGTGAGCCAGAAGCGCGGTGAGTCAGAAGCGCGCTGAGCCAGAAGCGGGGCGGGGCGGACGCGAGCCGGGGCGACTGGTGGCCGGCGGGTGGAGATCCCATGTCTGATCCAGCGATGGTATCCTGGTCATGCGAGCCGGGGCGGCGGTTGGCCGCAGTCGCGGATCGCGGACGGCCAGGATGGAACAGGAGCGCTGGCGATGAAACGATCGGCTCGCTTGATGCGGACGGGCGGGGCGGGG
>DAICZL010000190.1 GCA_027311165.1 bacterium | reverse complement strand
GCCCGCCCCTGCGCTATGACGCGGGCGTGACCGGAGGAACCTCATCTTGACCGTATCCCTGGCCCCGCAACTGGGCCGCAACAGCCTGCGCACCGGGCCTGACGAGCACGGACGCTTCGGCGGCTTCGGCGGCCGCTTCGTCGCCGAGACCCTGATGCCGCTGATCCTGGAGGTCGAGGCCGCCTATCGCGCCGCCCGCGCCGACCCGGAGTTCCAGCCCGAGCTGGACCGATACCTGAAGGATTATGTCGGCCGTCCCAGCCCGCTCTGGTTCGCCGAGCGGCTGACCCGTGAGCTGGGCGGCGCCAAGGTCTATTTCAAACGCGACGAGCTGAACCACACCGGCGCGCACAAGATCAATTCCTGCATGGGCCAGATCCTGCTGGCCCGCCGGATGGGCAAGACCCGCATCATCGCCGAGACCGGCGCCGGCCAGCACGGCGTCGCCACCGCCACGGTCTGCGCGTTGTTCGGCCTGCCCTGCACCGTCTACATGGGCGCGACCGATGTCGAGCGGCAGAAGCCCAACGTGTTCCGCATGAAGCTGCTGGGGGCGGAGGTGCGGCCGGTGACCTCGGGCGCGGCCACGCTGAAGGATGCCATGAACGAGGCACTGCGCGACTGGGTCGCCAATGTGCACGATACCTATTACCTGATCGGCACCGTGGCGGGGCCCCATCCCTATCCGATGATGGTCCGCGACTTCCAGTCGGTGATCGGCGAGGAGGCCAGGGCCCAGCTGCACGAGGCCGAGGGCAGGCTGCCCGATGCCGTGGTGGCCGCAATCGGCGGCGGGTCCAATGCCATGGGGCTGTTCCATCCGTTCCTCGACGATGCCGCGGTGCGGCTGATCGGGGTGGAAGCGGCCGGCCTCGGGCTCGATACCCACCAGCACGCCGCCAGCCTGTCGCGCGGGCGGCCGGGCGTGCTGCATGGCAACCGCACCTATCTGCTGCAGGATGCGGACGGCCAGATCGAGGAGGCGCACAGCATCTCCGCCGGGCTCGATTATCCCGGCATCGGCCCGGAACACTCCTGGCTGCACGACATCGGCCGGGTGGAGTACGTCGCCGCGACCGATGCGGAAGCGCTGGCGGCGTTCCAGCTCTGCACCCGCACCGAGGGCATCATCCCGGCGCTGGAACCCGCCCACGCCCTGGCGCATGTGGCGAAGCTCGCGCCCGGCATGGACAAGGACGCCATCCTGCTGATGAATCTGTGCGGCCGGGGCGACAAGGACATCTTCACGGTGGCCGAACATCTGGGGGTGACGCTGTGAGCCGGATCGCCGCCCGCTTCGCCTCCTTGCGGGCGCAGGGCCGCGGAGCGCTGATCCCGTTCCTGGAAGCCTACGACCCGGACCGCGCCACCAGCATGGCGATCCTGCGCGGCATGCCGGGTGCCGGGGCCGACCTGATCGAGATCGGCATGCCCTTCACCGACCCGATGGCAGACGGGCCGATCATCCAGGCCGCGGGCAAGCGCGCGCTCGCCGCCGGCGCCACGGTGGCCGGCACGCTCGGCATGGTGGCCGAGTTCCGCGGCGAGGATGCCGCGACGCCGGTGATCCTGATGGGCTATCTCAATCCCATCCTGTCCTACGGGCCGGAGCGCTTCTGCAAGGATGCCGGTCGGGCCGGGGTGGACGGGCTGATCGTGGTCGATCTGCCGCCCGAGGAAGCCCAGCTGCTCGCCCCGCACGCGGCCGCGAACGGGCTCGACATCATCCGCCTGGTGGCGCCCACCACCGATGATGCGCGGCTGAAGCTGGTGCTCACCGGCAGTTCGGGCTTCGTCTATTACGTCAGCATCACCGGCATCACCGGCACGCGCAGCGCGACGGGCGCTGAACTCGCCGCCAATATCCCCCGTCTGCGCCGGGCCACCGACCTGCCGATCGCGATCGGCTTCGGGGTACGCACGCCCACCCAGGCGGCCGAGGCGGTGCGGATCGCCGATGCCGCGGTGGTGGCCTCGGCGCTGATCGACACGCTGGCCGGCTGCCTGGGCAAGGGCGATGTCGCAAAGCGCGTGCTCGACCAGGTGCGCGAACTGGCCGACGGCGTGCGCCAGGCCCGAGTGCCGGCATAAGATGGCCAGCGGTTTGACCCCGATCCCCCACCCGCCGGGAAGTGCCCGCCACGGATCACAGGTCCAGGGACCGCCGGTTCCTGGCGGGGTCCACGGGCCGAGCCCCCGGCCGCGTCGTCCCGCCCGATGAGCTGGCTCACCGAATATGTCCGGCCCCGCATCCGCACCCTGCTGGGCCGGCGCGAGGTTCCCGAGAATCTCTGGCACCAGTGTCCGGCCTGCCAGCAGATGATCTTCCATCTGGACCTGATGAAGCAGCAGAAAGTGTGCCCGCATTGCGGCCACCACATGCGCGCCAGCGCCGCCGAGCGGCTGGCCTGGACCTTCGACGAGGGCGGCTTCACCCGCATCGAGCTGCCCAAGGTGCCGGCCGACCCGCTGCGCTTCCGCGACACCAAGCGCTACACCGACCGGCTGCGCGAGGCGCGCGAGACCACCCATCTGGAAGACAGCGTGCTGGTCGCGCATGGCACGATCGAGGGCCAGAGCGCCGTGGTCGCGGCGATGGAGTTCAGCTTCATGGCCGGCTCCATGGGCGCGGCCGCCGGCGAGGCGATCGTGGCGGCGGCCAGGCTGGCCGTGCTGCAGGACGCGCCGATGATCATCTTCACCGCCTCCGGCGGGGCGCGCATGAGGAAGGCGCGGTCAGCCTGATGCAGATGCCGCGCACCGTGATCGCCTCGCGCCTGGTCAAGGATGCCGGCCTGCCCTTCATCGTGGTGCTGACCGATCCCACGACCGGCGGCGTGACCGCGAGCTTCGCCATGCTGGGCGATATCCAGATCGCCGAGCCCGGCGCGCTGATCGGCTTCGCGGGCGCCCGGGTGATCGAACAGACCGTACGCGAGAAGCTGCCCGAGGGTTTCCAGCGGGCGGAGTATCTGCACGAGCACGGCATCATCGATCTGGTGGTGCGGCGGGCGGAACTGCGTCCGACGCTCGGGCGGATCATCGCCCTGCTGCGCGGCCGCCAGACGGAACCGGCGAACGCTGCCGATCCGCCCGCCGCGATCCCGCCGGTTCTGTCCACCATTCTGCTGGCCGCCCCGATCGCCGCCGCTGCCGCCCCGATGGCGGCGCCCGAGGCCATGTGACCTCCCGGATCGAGGGTGTCGTCGCGCGGCTGCACGCGCTGCATCCCAGGCTGATCGACCTCAGTCTGGACCGGCTGGCAATATTGCTCGAACGGCTGGACCACCCCGAGACGAAGCTGCCGCCGGTGATCCATGTCGCCGGCACCAACGGCAAAGGCAGCACCTGCGCCTTCCTGCGGGCCATCGCCGAGGCGGCCGGACTGCGTGTGCATGTCTATACCTCCCCACATCTGGTGCGCTTCAACGAGCGCATCCGCCTGGCCGGCGCCCTGGTCTCCGACACAGCCCTGGCCGATGCGCTGGAGGAGGTGGAGGCGGTGAATTCCGGCGCGCCGATCACGGTGTTCGAGGTGATCACCGCGGTGGCCTTTCTGCTGTTCTCCCGGGTGCCCGCCGATCTCTGCGTACTGGAAGTGGGGCTGGGCGGGCGGTTCGACGCCACCAACCTGATCGGGGCCCCGGTGGCGTGCGCGATCACCTCGATTTCGCTCGACCATCGCGAATTCCTCGGCGAGACGCTGGCGGCGATCGCCTTCGAGAAGGCGGGCATCATCAAGCCCGGCGTGCCGGTCGCGACCGGGGCGCAGCCCGCCGAAGTGGCCGCGGTGCTGGAAGCCCAGGCGGATGCGATGGGGGCGCGGCTGCTGCGACGGGACCGGGACTGGTCGGCCGAGCCGGTCGCCGGCGGCTTCCGCTACGCCGATGTAGCCGGCAGCCTGGAGCTGCCGCTGCCGGCCCTGCCGGGCGCCTTCCAGATCGACAATGCGGGGATCGCCATCACCGCGCTGCGCGCCGCCAGGCCGGCGTCTTCGGGCCGGGCCGGCCTGCTTCCCGGGACGCCGGCCGACGCCCGGGCGGCGATCGCGCAGGGACTGGGCCGCGCCGAATGGCCGGCGCGGCTGCAATTGCTTACCGGGCGGCTGGCCGGCCTGCTGCCGCCAGGCTGGGAATTATGGCTCGACGGGGGGCACAACCA
>DAICZL010000185.1 GCA_027311165.1 bacterium | reverse complement strand
AGCGCCAGCGCCTCGATCACCGCGTCGGTGATCGCGCCACCGCCCTCCGCCGCCGGCAGATACATCCGGTCGGCGACCGGGCCGCGCCAGTCCGGTCGCTCCCCATCCTCCCGCGCCCCATCCCCCGGCGCATCAATCGCCGCCAGGCCGAAGCGCAGCGCCATCAGGCAGCCGAGCGTGCCGGCATTGCTGTCGGTATCCCAGCCGGCGCAGCAGACCACCGACAGCGCCTCGGTGAAGCACTCGCCGGCCTGCAGCAATGCCAGGAGCACCAGGGCGAGGTTCGGTATCACATGGCAGACCCCGCCGAACCTGTCCGGGCCGTAGCGGTGCTCGATCCGCCGGCGGACCGCCTGCCAGTCCTGCCCGCCGCTCGCTTCGTGCCAGTCGCGCAGATCGCCGACCAGCCGGTGCAGCAGCGAACTGGGCGGGACGCAACCCAGCCCGGCGGCCAGCAGCACGTCCAGCTCCGGCGCCACGAATGCCAGCGCCTGCATCGCCGCGACCAGGCGGGCGGCCTCGACCGCCACGCCGTCATGGCTCACCCGCGCCGCCTCGCCGGCCAGATGGGCGGCCAGCGCCGGGTCCCCGGGACAGGCCATCGCCCAGCCATCGACGAAGATCTGCCCGCCCACCTGCTCGGACAGCACGGCACCGTTCAACGCCGCCGCGCCGCTGGCAGGCGCCTTCACCCCCTGGCGCAGCCGCAGAAAGGCGGTGTGCTCGGTGGCGATGCCCATGCCCCCCCACCACAGCACGCTGCGACCCTCGACGATCTGGTTGAGCCAGGTCTCGCCGATCTCGTCGGCGCCCAGCCTCCGTCCCAGCCCGTGCTCGGCCAGGGCGCGGGGAAACACGAAGGCGCCGGTGATGTCGTCATCGGGGACGACCACCGGAAAACGGTGATTGGGTGGGGGGAGCCTGTCGTTGACATAGAAGCGGACCTCGCCCAGCACGCGGCGGATCCGATCATGGCTCCAGCCCTCGAAAGGGCGGCCCAGATACACGCCGATCAGCTTGCCCAGCACGCCGGCATAGACCCGTTCCGCATAGTCTGCCGGCAAGCCTGCCATCGGGCGGCGCTTTCCTGCTGGGGTGAAGACGAGGGCTCCGGGCCGGAAACATCCCCCCGGGGACCTGGCCTGCGGGCGGGCTGCGGCGGCGGGGCCCCTGGCCCGTATCCGCGGGACGGAGCCTCCGGCCGCGCCCCGCCCCGCTTGCATCACCCTGATGGCGTATTATCAAGTGCCCTTCGCGCGTGGCACGGCCGATCCGGACGCGCGCCATCCGGCGGAGCCGGCCCGGCGGAACCCTGCTAGCGTACGGCTTCGCCCGATCCGGCGGACCATGACCGAAGGAACAGACATGACCCGCATGCTGGCCAGCGTGACGGGCCCCGACGAGGCGCTGCTGGCGCTTGCCGGCGGGGCCGACATCGTCGATCTGAAGGATCCTGCGCAGGGCGCGTTCGGCGCGGTCGCGCCGGCGGTCGTGGCCGCATGCGTCGCCGCCCTGGCCGGGGCGCAGGCCGCCCGGCTGAGCGCGGTCACCGGCGAGACGCCGATGCTGCCGCAACGTGTGCTGGAAGCCGCGACGGCCCTGGCCGATGCCGGGGTGGCCTATGTCAAGCAGGGTATCTTCGCCGGCGGCGACGCGCCCGCCTGCATCCGCGCCCTTGCCCCCCTGGCGCAGCGGGTGCGGCTGGTCGCGGTGCTGTTCGCCGACCGCGCGCCGGATCTCTCGCTGCTGGAGAAGCTGGCCGAAGCCGGCTTCGCCGGCGCGATGCTGGACCCCGAAGGCAAGGATGGCCGCCGCCTGCTCGACCACATGGACCTGCCGATGCTACGCGGCTTCGTCAATGCCTGCCAGGGGCTTGGCCTGTTTGCCGGTCTGGCCGGCAGTCTGGAAGCCCCCGACATCCCCCGGCTGCTGGTGCTGGGCCCCGCGGTGCTGGGTTTCCGCGGCGCGCTGTGCGGCAAGGCGGGCCGGGCCGGGAAACTCGATCCGGCGGCCCTGGCAGCGATCAGGGGGTTGATCCCGCCCGAGACCGCCGGCGCCGATCCGCGCAAGACCGATTACCGCCTGCTGGCGGCGCGCGGCTATTCCCCCCCCGATCCGGACGGCGATCCCGCGCTGTTCGACCGGGTGTTCATCCGCGATCTGGTGCTGAAAGTGCGTATCGGCGCCTATGCGCGCGAATATCGCGCGCCGCAGACCGTGCGCTTCGCGGTCGAGGCGCTGGTCGCCCGGGGCGCGCACACCGCCCAGGACATGCGTGACGTGTTCTCCTACGACCTGATGATCGATGCGATCCGGATGCTGATCGCCGCCGGCCATGTCGAACTGGTCGAGACCCTGGCCGAACGCATCGCCGAGGCGGTGCTGGCGCATCCGCGGGTGGCCAGGGTGTCGGTGCGGATCGAGAAGCTCGAGACCGAGGCCGGGGTGGTGGGGGTTGCGATCGAGCGCAGCCGCACGCGCGAGGCGGCCACCGGCCCGGTGCTGTTCGATGCCGCGCCGGTGGCCGCGACCCCCGCCGGTTTGCCGCGGTGAGCGGCCCGGAGCTGATCGTCAAGCTGGGCGGGAGCCAGTTCGGCGCCGGATTGCGCCCCTGGCTGGCGGCGATCGCGGTGGCGCGCGGACCGGTCGTGCTGGTCCCCGGCGGCGGGGCCTTCGCCGAGGCGGTGCGCGCCGCGCAGGCGCCGATGGGCTTCGACGACCGGGCAGCGCACGCGATGGCGCTGCTGGCCATGGCGCAATCGGCGATCGCCCTGGCCAGCCTGTCATCGCGCCTGGAACCGGCCGGCAGCACGGCCGAGATCCGGGCCGCGCTCGATGCCGGGAAGCTGCCGGTCTGGTCGCCCTGGCCGATGCTGCGCGATGCACCGGACGTGGCGCAGAGTTGGGATGTCACCTCCGACAGCCTCGCGCTGTGGCTGGCGATCCATCTCGGCGCGGCGCGGGTGCTGCTGGTCAAGCCCCGAAGGCCGGACGCCCCGCCCGAGGCGGAACCGGCAGGCGCCGGGGCGATGTGGGCCGGGATGCCCGCAGCGGACGAGGCGATCCCCGCGCCGGCTGAACCCCGGGCTTGCGGCGCGGCGATGTCCGGGCCCGGCGCGCTGGTGGACGCCGCCTTCGCAGGCTTCGCCGCGCGCTATGACGGCGACATCTTCATCGCCGGGCCGCTGGACGCGCCGGCGGCGCTCGATCCGCTGGCCCCGCCCGGACAGCGTATCCGCGCCGCGCGGAAACCAGCGCCATGACATCCGCGACGACCGCCACGACCCCGGCGCGCTGGGGCTGGGCGCTGACCGGCTCGGGCCATTTCTTCACCGAGAGCCTGGCGCTGATCCGCCTGCTGTCGCCGGTCGATCTGTTCGTCAGCCGCGCCGCCGCCGAGGTGGTGCGGATGTACAAAACGAAGCTCGACCTGCCGGCCGGCACGCGCGTCTATCGCGACACCACCGCCTCGGCCGCGCCGGTGGGGATGTTCTATCACGGCGTCTATCACACCCTGGTGGTGGCGCCCGCCACCTCGAACACGGTCGCCAAATGCGTGCTGGGCATCTCCGACACGCTCGCCACCAATGTCTTCGCCCAGGCCGGCAAATGCCGGGTGCCGGCGATCGTGTTCGCCTGCGACAGCGCCCCCGAGATGCAGACCGAGGCGCCGGAGGGTATGGTGAAGGTCTATCCCCGCCGCATCGACCTCGAGAACACGAGGCGGCTCGCCGATTTCGAGGCGACGCGCGTCGTGCTCAGCCTGGAGGAGCTGGCAGCGGCGATCGCCGAGCGGGAACGCGCGCTCGCCGCGCATGGCTGAACGCCTGCTGTTCCTGACCGGTCATTTGGCCGAGGCGCGGCTGCGCGGCGTGCTGGAGCAGCTGGGCCGGGCGGCAGGCGATGCGGCGAGTGGGGGCGAGGCCGGCTTCGACTGGCAGATCGCCAATATGGGCGTGAAGGTCGCCGCGCTTATGACCGAGCAGATCATCCTCCGCCGGCTGCCGAGGCCGGTCGCGGCCGACCGCGTCGTGGTGCCCGGCCGCGCCGGGGTCGATCCGGCGCGGCTGGCAGCCGCGTTCGGCGTGCCCTTCGCGCGCGGGCCGGACGAAATCGTCGATCTGCCGCGCTGGCTGGGCCGGGGCGGCGCCCCGCCGGACCTGTCGCGCCATGATCTGCGCATCTTCGCCGAGATCGTCGATGCGCCGCTGTTCGCGCCCGAGGCCCTGCGGGCGCGGGCGGTCGAGCTCGCCGCGCAGGGCGCCGATGTCGTCGATATCGGCTGCAAGCCCGGCGTGGCGTTCCCGGGGCTGGAGGCGGCGGTGCGCCTGCTGAAGGCGGCGGGCCTCACGGTCAGCGTCGATTCCGGCGATCCGGAGGAATTGCGCAGGGCGGCGCTGGCGGGGGCGGATTTCCTGCTCAGCCTGACCGAGGCGAGCCTGGACGTAGCCGGCGGTACCGCGGCGGTGCCGGTGCTGATCCCCGCCACGCACGGCGATCTCGACTCGCTGATCCGCGCGGCCGCGATGGCGGCGGAACGCGGCCTGCCCTGCTTGCTCGATCCGATCCTCGATCCCATCCATTTCGGCTTCACCGCCTCGCTCGGCCGCTACGCCGCGCTGCGGGCGGCGCTGCCGCAGGCCGAGATCCTGATGGGCACCGGCAACCTGACCGAACTGACCGACGCGGACTCGGCCGGGGTGACGGCGATGCTGCTCGGCGTGTGCTCGGAACTGTCGATCCGCAACGTGCTGGTGGTGCAGGTCAGCCCGCACACCAGGCGGACACTGGCCGAGCATGATGCGGCGCGGCGGCTGATGTTCGCCGCCCGCGCCGCCGGCGACCTGCCGCGCGGCTATGGCGCGGGGCTGCTGCAGGTGCACGACCGCGCCCCGTTCGTGCAGAGCCCGGCCGAGATCGACGCCGAGGCGCGGGCGCTGCGCGACGGTAATTTCCGCATCGCCACCGCCGCCGACGGAATTCATGTCTATAGCGGGCGGATGCACGCGCGCGGGCAGGATGCGATGGGCTTCTTCCCGGCGCTCGATGTCGGCACCGACGGCGGACATGCGTTCTATCTGGGAACCGAGCTGATGAAGGCGGAGATCGCGTGGCGTCTGGGCAAGCGCTACGTGCAGGACGCCCCGCTCGACTGGGGAGTGGCGGCCGAGCCGCCGCTCCGCGACGCAACCCGGCTGGCGGCGGCGGGACACACGCTACGAGCGAAGGAGGAGGGGCGAGCGAAGGAGGAGGCGCGGGCGAAGCGGGACCGGCAGGCGCAGCCGGGTGGGCAGGACGGGCAGGACGAATGATCCGCGAGACCATCGTGACCACGCTCTCGGCCGCCGGGCGGCCGCATATCGCCCCGCTCGGCCTGATCGCGGCGGAAGGCGACTGGATCATCGCGCCGTTCCATCCCTCGACCACGCTCGACAATCTGCGCGCGGTGCCGTTCGCGGTCGCGAACCATACCGAGGATGTGCGGGTGTTCGCCGGCTGCCTGACCGGGCGGCGGGACTGGGCACTGGCGCCGTCGGTGCGGGTCGCGCCGCCGCGTCTGGCGGGCGCGCTCGCCCATGCCGAACTCGCGGTGATCGGCATCGAGGAGGACGCGCAGCGACCCCGCTTCCGCTGCCGGGTGGTGCATCAGGGGATGCATGCGCCCTTCACCGGCTTCAACCGCGCCCAGGCCGCGGTGGTGGAGGCGGCGATCCTGGTGAGCCGGCTGCACATGCTGCCACCCGAAAAAGTGGCGCGGGAGATGGACTATCTGCGGATCGCGATCGACAAGACCGCCGGCCCGGCCGAACGCGAGGCCTGGGCGTGGCTGGTGGCGGCGGTGGC
>DAICZL010000184.1 GCA_027311165.1 bacterium | reverse complement strand
GCCCGCCCGCGCCCGCCATGGTCGGAGGGGAAGCGCGATGCGACGGAGAGTCCTGCTGCTGCTGCTGCTGGCCGGCGTGGCGCCGTGCCATGCCGCGGAGATCACCGTCCCGCGTGAGGTGCTGGCCTTCTATTACGGCTGGTACGGCACGCCTTCGGTCTCCGGCAGCTGGCGGCACTGGGAGCATGTCGACCCGGTGGCGCACGACATCGCCAATACCCTGCACTATCCCGCCTCCGGTCCCTATGACAGCCACGACCCCGCGGTGGTCGAACGCCAGGCGCAGGCGGCGGAGCGGGCCGGCATTACCGGGCTGATCGTGAGCTGGTGGGGCATCGGCAGCTTCGAGGATCAGGGCGTGAAGCTGATGCTGGCCGCCGCCGCGCGGCACCATCTGAAACTGTCGATCTATCTCGAGACGGTGCAGGGCCCGACCATCGAGGCGCGGCGCGATGGCGCGATCGCCGGGCTGCGCTACATCCTGACCCGCTACGGCCGCGATCCCGCCTGGCTCACCGTCGGCGGCCGGCCCGTGGTGTTCGTCTACAACCCGGCCTTCCAGTTGGCGGGGATCAGGAACTGGCCCGAGATCCGTCAGGCGGTGGTGGCCACGACGCAACAGGACCCGCTGCTGATCGGCGACTGGCGCAACGCCGATATCCTGAAATGGTTCGACGCGATGCACCGCTACGACATCAACCGCGAGACCGCGGGACGTGATCCCGCCGCTCTGCGCGCCGAGATCGAGGCGAGCGATGCGAGCCAGATGGCCATGGCCGATGGCCGGATCGCCAGCCTGACGATCGAGCCCGGCCATGACGTGAGCAAGGTGAAGCACACCCGCGATCCGTTCGCCACCGGACGGATGGACGGGGCGACCTATCGCATTCTGTGGCAGCAGGCGATCGCGGCCGATCCGGACTGGATATTGATCGTTTCATGGAATGAGTGGCACGAGGGCTCGGAGATCGAACCCTCGGTGGAGCTCGGATCGCGCGCGCTGGACGCGACGTCCGGCTTCGCGCGGCAGTTCCTGGCGCTGCCGGCCAGGCGCCATGCCTGGCCGTAGGGCCGCGATCCGGCGGACCGCTCGGGTCCGAGCGGGTCAGGTCGGCACCGGCGCCGCGCGCGGTCCGGGCCATGCGGGTCTGAAGTCCGCGAGGCGGCAGGCCATCAAGCGGCCGGCGCGGCTTCACGGCCCTGGCGGCGGCATCGGTTGCGCCAGGCGATGCCGCGGTCCACGATCGCGCGCAGGGGCGACATCGCATCGTCCGGCACGCCGCGCGGATCGACCAGGACATGGCGTTTCCCATCACCGCCCGGGTGATCGCCATGTAACCCAGGCGGCGCGATCGAAGCCCGCGATGTCCCGCGCGCGCGGCCTTGGCCTCGCACCCGGATGGGGGCTTCTCGTTTCGTGGCCATCCCGTTCCGCCCGCCGCGCGGTACGGCCGGCCCGGGGGATCGGGCCCGGGCGGGAGTGATGGGAAAGTAGTGCCGCCGCCCTGGGCTGCACCGATCGATCGGCGAGGCGTCGTCCACTCCCCCTTTACGATGGACCAACGGCGCGATATCGCTACAACCAGCGCCAGAAAGATAACGGCTGGAGCAGCCGGCGGAAGATCAGGTGTTATCGGGCGCTCGCCGAATCGGACCAGCCAGAATTGGGAAGGACTAAGCCAGTGATCAACGCAGCCAGACGAGTCCTCGTCGCAGGACCAGTGCTTTCAGCCCTGGTCCTGACCGGCTGTGTCTCCCAGGGAAAATATGACGCCCTGCAGGCACAGAATCAGCAGCTCCAGCAGCAGGTGACGACGCAGTCCGAGGAGCTCGCCGCCAGCAAGGCCCAGATCAGCCGTCTGCAGGGCGCGATCAAGTATACCGTCAACAGTGATCTGCTGTTCCCCTCCGGTGGCTGGCAGATGAGCGCCAAGGGCCAGCAGATCATTGCCAGAATGGCGTCCAAGCTCGCGCCGACACAGCAGAACAAGATCGCGGTGAACGGCTATACCGACAACGCGCCGATCGGTCCCGAACTGGCGCGCCAGGGCATCACCACGAACCTGATCCTGTCGCAGAAGCGCGCCGAGAACGTCATGGAATTCCTGATCTCGAAGGGCGTGAAGCCGGATCTGATCTCGGCGCACGGCTATGGCGAAGCGAACCCGGTGGCTCCGAACGATACCGCGAAGGGGCGTTCGCAGAACCGGCGCGTGGAACTGACGCTGGGCGGCTCGGGCGGCTGAGCCTGGCTGAAGCAGGCCATGGGCCTTCTCCCCATGGCCGCCCGGCAAACCCGCCAGGGTCCTGAAGTTGCCGGACCTGCAGTCATCGGGCGCAGCGAGCCCCGGGGAGTGCGGGTCCGGGGCGCCTTCGTTCCCCGGCGGGTCCGGACCGGCCATCGCTCCGGCCTCGCCGTCACTGCGCCCGGCCCGGTGGCGGGTTTCCCCATGGCCCGATCCTGGCCTGGCCGGCCTCTCCGGCGCGTCGCGGAGTGCCCCGCTCGCCGGGAGCGCCGGGCCGGACTCCGCCAGCGCGGCAGCCGATCCGACAGACGATCGGCCACCGCTCCTGCTCTCTGTTCTACCGGGCAACTTCATCCGATCGGATGAGTCGATCTGATCGGAGGTTGCCCTAGTGTCCCGATTCCGAAAGTCGCAGTATTGAAATGTGGTCGGATCCGGGACGCCAGCTCTTTGATTTCAGTGGCCTGCTGATCCCCGAAGGTCGCGGTGAGGAACCGCGGACTTCGGGGGCAGGACACTAACGCTGCGGCAGCGCTCTCGCCTCTCGTCGTGAACATCGCTGGTCGTGAGCGTCGCTGATCCTGAACGTCGTAGATCCTGAACCTCGCTGAACCGCCCGTCCGCGACATCCCGGCCTGACCGGCCGCCGGCAGGGCCGCGCCTCGCGCGATCCGGTCCGCCCAGTGCACTCCGCCCCCGGGACATGCGCGCCATCGCACTAAGGCGGCGCCCTGTAATCTCTGTCACGCCAACAGACGGGCGTGGGAATTATCCTTGGTCGGGTCGCCGGCACTCCCGCCGGCGCGTGGCAAGGAGTTGCGCACATGGCGGACATCCAGATCGCGAGCATCGATCTCGCCCAGGGGCTGAAGGTCAAGAATCTGGTCGTGCCGAAGATGATGGCCGAAGTGGTGCTGTCCAACGCGCCAAAAGAGATCAAGGAAGCCTTCGACAAGGACAAGCTGATCGGCCAGAAGCTGCAGTCCGCAGCCTTCGAGGCTCTCGATGAGGCCAAAAAGACCTTCCAGAAAGCAGCGATCGCGACAGATGAACTCTTCGAGAAGAAGCCGCCCAAAGATGAGAAGGAGGCGGAGGACCGGGTCAAGACCCTCAACGTCATCTGCCGCCAGATCGCCGAGGCACAGGGCGGCAAAGCGACCAAGGCAGTCGAAGCGGAATGGGCGGTCTACACCAAGAAGAACAAGGATCTCACCAAGTTTCGGGCGCTTTTCGCCGCCCGGCTGGGCCTCAGCGTGATTTCTGTCGCCGTCAGCGTTGCCCACACGGTGATGACCTTCGGCGCCTCCTCGGTGCTGGCCATTGTCGGCATTGCCAAGACCGTCGTCAGCGTCAGCGCCGACATCTACAACCAGGTCCGTGATATCTCAAAAGCCGAGAAGGATATCATCGAAACCGACATCGTCCTGGCAAAGGTCTGGGAGGACAAAGCCACGAATGCCAAGATTGTCGGGCGCGAACTGGCAGCCGCGCTCGGCGTGCCTTTCGTCAAAAGCATCTCCGGACTTCAAAAGCTGCTGACCGAATACAATGCGAAAATTGCCATCATGGATAAAAAGACCGAAGATCTTTGGAAGCAATCAAAGAACCTGATGGATGTCATCGACAAGACCAGCAAGGAGAGCAATCCGCAACTTCAGAAGGCGATCAAGCCGCTTGGATCCAAGGTCGATGAGCTTCTCAGCAAGATCAGCGACCTCAACAAGGAAAGTTCGAGTTACGACGCGTTTCATACCGCGTATATGGCCCGCTACGACACCTATCGCAGCTTCGAGGGCAAGGCGCTCGGTCGCGCTGCCAAGGCCACGGAGGTCGGGGTCATGCTCCCCGGCATCATCTCCACCGCCAAGACCATCGTGGATCTCGCCTCGGCGCTCGCCTGAGGGCGCCAGCGGCCGAAGCCGGCGGGACAGTCCAGGCACGCCCGCCCGATGCGTGCCTGGTCTGCCGCCAAAGCTTTGAGCCGCAAGGCCACCCGCCAGGCCGGTGTCGTCCGCAAGGTGAACAAGTGCCTCGGCCGCCCCGCCCCGGCGGCCGCCCCGGCAGTCCTGCCC
>DAICZL010000183.1 GCA_027311165.1 bacterium | reverse complement strand
CCGCTTCTCGATCCAGATCAGCTCGACATGGGTGAGCGTGTCGGATGCGGGCGCTGTCATGACACCACTCCGCAGTCATCGGGGAACTCGCGATCGAGTAAGGCGCGCAGCATGTCGGCGACGGTCATGCCGCGCCGGAACGCGGTTACTTTGATGCGGCCGCGCAAGGCCGGCGTCACATCGATGGTCAGCCGCGCGCTGAAATCCTCCTGCGGTGGGCGCGGCTGAGATGATTCCGGCGCACGAACCCAGGAATCCGGATCGCCCGGGCGTGACGCAAACCCGCGCTTTGTCGAGCGCTCGCTCATGGCGCCAACCCTGCGACTTCGGCGGCAAGCGCAGTGATTTCGCGCGCCGCCGGACTGACGTTGTCCAGTTCGGCGACCAGGCGGCCGGATTGCGCGGCATCGGCGAAGGCCACGCGCTGGCCGATGCGGGCGGCCAACACCGGCGGCTCATGTTCGGCCAGCGTCTCGGCAGTCTCGCGGGCGATGATGGTGCGGGCGGCGCACCGGTTCAGAACGAACCGCGCGACGAGCTGTGGGCGGAAGATGCGCGCTTCCTCGATCAGCTTCAGCATCTCGCCCGACGCCCATCCGTCGAAGGGCGAGGGCTGGGCCGGGATCAGCACCAGGTCGGCGGCCAGCAGCGCCGAGCGGAGCAAACCCGCCACCCGTGGCGGCCCGTCGATGACGACGTGATCGGCGTCGCGGGCCATCTCCGGCGCCTCGCGATGCAGGGTGTCCCGCGCCAGGCCGATGACGCCGAACAGGCGCGGGAAGCCGTCCCTGGCGCGCTGCTCGGACCAGTCGAGCGCCGACCCTTGGGGATCGGCGTCGATGAGGGTGACTCTTTTCCCTTCCCGGCTCCATTCGCCGGCGAGATGCAGGGCGAGAGTCGTTTTGCCGACGCCGCCCTTCTGGTTGAGGAGCGCGACGATCATCGCGCCCTCTTCGCGGTTATCCACCGATCGGCGCGGTGCCCAACTTCAGAAGAGTTAGATTCTCTTAGGTTAGAGTCTAAGTTAGGGACGCCAGAAGCCACTGATTCAATTAATGAACACGGCGATTTTGGTTCCTGATAGCACGTGGTCCCGGTTCCCGATAGCACGTGCCCATTGGTTCCCGATAGCACGTGCGGTTCCACAGCTTGTCCATAGAGACCTGTGGATAAGTCCTCCCGTGCGAATGCAAGAACCTCGCGCCCGCCGGTCTCGCGTTCGACGGCGAGTCGGTAACCCGGCAGTGGCTGCCGCCGGGCGATCTCCCGAAGCTCGAAGGCGAAGCGCTTGAAGGGCGAAAGGCTCGCTGACTTCCCATGCAGGTGCCGGAAATCGAACCGCCAGCCGCCGCGCTGCTGGCCGCCGTGCTTGCGGACGATGCGATAGAGCCAGCGCTCCAGCCCGCCCGTGAGGTCGAAATAGGCCCGGTCGATGGTCAGCACGAGCGCGTCGTCGAGGACGGCCCGGTAGAACCAGTCTGGCATGATCAGGTCGATGCCGTCGGTCTGACCGTGCGCGTCGGCATGCTCGGTCCATTCGTTGATCCAGGAAAAGCGGTGCATCCGCCGCTCGCTGGTCTGGCGGAGCGATGTCGCCACCGTGGTTGACTGCAAGCGGTCCAGCGCGGCCTTCAGGCGGTGGTAGTCGCGGGCGCTGGTGCCGCGGCCGGTGAAGGTGAGTATTTCGCGGGGCGTCGCTGCCATCAGGCGTGAGGTGCGCACCCCGGCATCGCGTGCTTCGACGATCTGGCTGGCGGCCCAGATCAGCACGTCGGCGTCCCAAATGGTCGCCATGCCGTGCTCGGGCACCGCCTCCACGCGGATGGCGATCTCGTTCATCCGGTAGTCGATCGGCGCCGTTCGGTGGGTCTTGGCGAGGCTGAAGAAGGGGTAGGCCATCAGGTCCTGCGCGTCGCGGGGCGCCAGGTCGCCGGGCAAGGCGCGGAACAGCTCAAGCTGTTCGCGCTCGGATCGTGTGCGGTGGCGCGGTGGCATCGCGGCAGGCTCAGCGCCGCGTCGTCACGGCCTGCGGCTGGGCCGCGGCGGGGTGGCGCTTGGCGGGCAGCACTGCGCTGGCGCCAGGGTCAGAGGTGGACGCCTTGGCGCCGGACTCGACCCAGGATTGGAGATCTTCCAGGCGATAGACGACGCGGCCGCCGAGCTTCGAGTAGCGCGGCCCGGTGCCGTAGATTCGGTGCTTTTCCAGCGTCCGGATGGACAGGCCGACGAAGCGGGACGCTTCGGGGGTGCGCAGATAGCGCGGCGGAAAACCGGCGAGATTGGCGGACATCAGGAACCTCCGTGATCGGTTGGCGGGCCGCCGAGTGACGGCGGCTGTCGGTGATCACGGTGGCGGAGACGGCTCGCGGAGGGGGATGGTGATCTCGATGGGCGGTGAGATCGCCACCCCACTGCCGAGAAACCCGCCTACGACCGGCGGCGGTAGGGATGGAGCAGCAGCGAACGATAGCCGCCGCGCATCATGCCAAGGCCGAAGCGCACGAGGCGGATTGCGCGGTCGCGCAGATCGTGGGTTTTCCAGACGCGGCCGGACACATGGCCAGAGCCGAACAAGGCGTCGGCGATATCGCGGTAGCTGGCGTTCTCAAGCTTACCGTCGAGGGCGCGCAGCCCGAGGATCAGCCGGTCCCGGCGTGCTAAGGACAGGGCTGCGGGGTCGGGACCGAGATTGCGACCCGCGAGGTAGCGCCAGAGGCGTGTCGCGGCGGCGACACGTATTTCAAAGAGTTGATCGAGCGGCAGCAGCACGGCCGCTGACCCGGCGCTTGTCTCGTGCAGATGCACACGCAACGTTGCGCCATGATGTTCGATGATGCGATCCGGACCGCTGTCGCCAGTCGTCAATTCAAGCGGCAGAGCGGGAAGGACGAATCTGGCATCGGCGAGGTCAGCCGGCAGCTCCGTCAGTGTGGTCACGCTTGGCAGGGCGTGCGGCGTCCATAAAACAGCATCGCCGTTGCTCGGGCTTGTGGGGCCGGCAAAATCGTAACCCCCAGCGCCGGGTGAACGCATCCACCTCGGCCGGGTCCAGTGCGTTACGACGCGCGGCGCGTTCAAGTCGCCTCCGCTCCCGTGTGGAATCTGGATTTCGGTCTAGAAATTCCCAGGCAAGGCCTGGGGCGTCGAGCGACCGTAGATCCTCATATGCAGCCGACGACGTCAAATCGCCACGGCCCATGGGTCTCTCCAAAGTCGTATTGCCGACGATACGGCAATGAGAGAAATGAAGGGTGACCTTGCCGGATATCTATGGGCACGACGCGCAACGCGTATTGCGGCTCTAGCAACGAAAGCGGCTAGTTGGGCGCGCCGCCGCGCAAAAGATGCCTGTAGCCGTTCTGAGTCATCCAGCGGGCGCGCGCCAGGTGGGAGGCCCAGATCGCGCGGGCGCGGTCTTCATCATGCGCAGCGTCGATATGGAGAACGATCCGTGCGACCTCTCGCCAATCGGCGCCCTCGGCCTCGGCATCCAGAAGGCGGAGGTAGGTGATGAGGTGCTGCTCGTCATAGGCCGTCAGGACGCCGCACGTCGGGGCGGTCGCGGAAATGACTGGGTCAGCCTCGGATGATTGCATGCATCGGTCCCGCGGATTCGATTGGGTGGATTGTCGAGGAACTGGTGGAAAATTCAAACGCCTGCCCGGACGGCGCTTTGGAGACGGCCCGGCAGCCCCTCGTTCAGAAGCATGACGCCGCGACCGCGATCGGAATCGATGAACAGTACGCCGGCGGCTTCAAGCGTACGCCGAACTTGGTCGTGCGTGTTCTCATGCACCGAGAGCCCACGTTCGGACTCCAGGCGCTTCAGCGCGGTCAACGCCACGAGGGCTTTCTCTGCGAGCATTTCCTGCTTCCAGTTCAGCAACGCTCGCGCGGCCCGAACTTGTCGGCCGGTGATCATTCATGATCACCTCCGACAGACGACCTACGCGCACCAGGAATACGACTATAATAGTCGTTTTAGCGCCGATCAACGTCGTCTGAAGCCGGAAAGGAGCAACTTTGAGGGTCGCCGGGATGGTTCCGCGCCGGCGAGTCGCAAGGCCCTCGCGTGGGCGAGGTCATAATGCTGCCGCACCCCCTTTGCCGCAAACGCGCCGATCCGTAAATCTGCGGAACCGGAAAGCCCCGCCCGGAGGACCGGGCGGGG
>DAICZL010000182.1 GCA_027311165.1 bacterium | reverse complement strand
TGCCCGAAGACCCGGCGGCGAGGTCCAGCGTATTGGCGCCGCTGCCCCCGATCGCGCCCTGCAGCACCGCGCCCTGCTCGACCTGCAGCACCCCGTTGCCGGCGAAGCCCAGCGTGCCGCCCGCCACACTCACCGTGCCATAGGCGCGCAGCGTGCCGGAAGCGGCGATGCTCAGCGACCCGGCATCGGTCAGATGCACTCCCGCGGCGAGCAGGCTGAGCCCGGAGAGCTACCAGTTTGCCCCGGTATCGACCGCGATCGTGCCGAAATTGGTCATGCCCGCGCCCAGCCCCGCCAGACTGCCCGCTCCGCCGCCGGCCAGTTCGAGCGTGCTCGCCCCTCCCCCGCCGGTCACGCGCCCGGAAAACACTGCGCCCGGATCGACGATCACCCGGCCCGTGCCGGTGGCGAGACTGACCGAGACGCCGTTGGTCGCGAGGATGGTGCCGGCATTCGCGACCGTGCCGGCGGCGGCGATGCCGAACACCTCCCCACCGATGACACCGCCGGCCTGGTTGATCACGGTGCCGGCCGAACCCAGCGTGACCCGGCTGGCGATGCTGCCGGCATTGACCAGGCGCCCGTCGATCACCGGCCCCCAGGACATCGCGGCGCCGGCGGCGTTGAACAGATAGCCGCCGGAGGCAACGGTCAGCGCGCCGGCGATGCTGCCGTGGTTGGCCAGCTGCCCCGCCAGGGTCAGCGTGCCGTTGATGGTCATGTCCACCCCGGCGGCCAGGCTGTTCGCCCCGGTCATGGTCCAGAGGCTGCGCGCATCCACCTGAGCGGTGGCGAAGCCGGCGATCACGCTGCCGAGACCCGACAGCGTGCCGGCCCGGGTGCCCTGGGCCAGTTCCAGCCGGCCGGTGCCGCCCACGCTGCCGCCGATCACCGAGCCCGGCTCGTCGATCAGCAGCGCATTCGGCCCGCCGAGCTGAACCGGTCCGCCCAGCGTGCCCCAGTTGATCAGCGTCGCGCCATTGGCGATGCTGACCCCGCCCTGCAGATCGCCGGAATTGGTCATCGTGCCCGCGACGATCAGACTGCCGGCATCGGTGAGCGTGGCGCCGGCGGCGATCTGCGACCGGCCCGACAGCGTCCAGGTGGCGCCGGTGTCGACCAGGATGGTGCCGAAGCCGCTGAAATTGGCGAGCCCGTACAACGTGCCGGTGCCGGCGGCCAGTTCCAGCGTGTTGCTGCCGCTGCCTCCCACGATCCGGCCGATCAGGGTCGATCCGCCGTCCAGCACCACCCGTTCGACGCCGCTGCCGAGACGGATCGCAACCCCGGCGGTGCCGACCGTGCTTTCGATCGTTCCAGCATTGATCACCGTGCCGGTGCCGGTGAAGCCCCGCCCCGCCCCGGCATTGCGGTAGAAGTTCAGCCCCGTCGCGCCGGCAATGGTCCCGAAATTGGTCACCGTGGCGACCCCGCCGGTGATCACCGCGCCGTCACCGCCGCCATAGATCAGCGCGGCGTGATCGGTGGCGCTGCCATTGATCAGCACCCCCCCGCCCAGCATCCCGACCGCCCGGGAGGCGCCGCCGGCCACGGTGGTGATGGTGCCGAAATTGGCCAGGGTCGAGCCGGTCCAGCCATCCAGCTCGACGCCCTGATAGCCGACGATCCGCGCGGCGGTATCGGCGTTGCTGCCATTGGTGACGCTGCCGCCCAGATACAGATCGACGCCCGGCCCGGTCACCGCCGAGATCGTGCCGAAATTGGTGACCGTGCCCGGGCCCTGACCGTTGATGAATACCCCCCGGCTGATACCGGAGATGCTGGCCGCGGAGTCGGCGGCGCTGCCATTGGTGATGCTGCCGTCGAACTGCATCAGCACCCCGATCTGCCCGGCCGTGCCGACGGTCGCGATGGTGCCGAAATTCATCACCGATCCGCCGGCCGGTCCGCGAAGATAGACCCCGTCACTGCCGCCGGTGATGCTGGCCAGCGTGTCGGTGGCGCTGCCGTTGGTGACGGTTCCCCCACCCGACAGCGCAACCCCGCGGCCATAGCCGCCGGGGCTTGAGATCGTGCCGTAATTGACCACCGTGCCGACACCGACCGCGATCTCCACGCCGCGGAAACTGCCGGTCACCAGCGCCGAGGTGTCGGACGCGCTGCCGTTGGTGACGCTGCCGCCGATGCGCAGATAGACCCCGTAATAGGTGATGGCATGAGCGTTGGTGGCGAGGCCGGTCGCCTCAATGGTTCCGAAATTCGCCACCGTCGCGGCCGTGCCGAACACCACGATCCCGTCGATGTTACCGGCGATCAGCGCCGATGTATCGGTCGCGGAACCATTCACGATATCGGCGTTGCCGCGCACCGAGACGCCGCGGCCACGGCCGGCGAGCGTCGATCCGGCCGTGATCGTGCCGGCATTGGTGATCGTGCCGGTGCCGCCGGCAGTGAAATGAACGCCATAGTAATCGCCGCGGATGGAGGCGCCGGCACTGTTGGTCAGGCTGCCGCCATAGCCCATGGCAACGCCCATCGACCCGCTCGAGGTCGCGGTGATCTGCCCGTCATTGACCACCTGCGCGGCAAGACCGGGCGCGACATACACGCCATAGGCTGCGGCGGTTCTGATCGTGCCGGTCGCGGCCACCAGCAGCGGATCCTGATAGGCGGCAAGGACGGTGACAGGCAGATTCGTGTAGCTGGAGATGGTTTCTCCGGACACGGCGGATACTCCGGGCTGTTCGCTCGTGACAACCATAGAGGATCAGGATCAAAAAAAACAACCTAAGGTTGTATCCTGAGACAGATCCCAAGAGTCTACCCGGCAGCGGCCGCCACCCCCCCAAACCTCGCCGCCAAAGACAACTTACGGTAAAGCAAGCCCACGGAAACTCAACCTGACAGCCGGGGCACCGACGGACAAGGCCAAAAGACTCTCCCCCTCGGAGACCTGCTGCAGGCGCACAGAAGTCCGATCCCGCCCCTTGGAAGCCACCCCCAAGGGACGCAACCCCCAAGGGACGCAACCCCCAGGGACGTCGCGCCCAGGGACGCCGCGCCCGGACCCGTACCGGTGCCCCGGCAATCGCCGGCCGGTTCAGCCCTCGGTCATTGCGAACAGACCTCTCTGCCGCTGGTTCAGGCCGCCTCGGCGCGGATCGCCGTGCCGATCGTCTCGAAGATGCGGTCGATATGCCCGCGTTCGACGATCAGCGGGGGTGACAATGCGATGATATCGCCGGTGGTGCGGATCAGCACGCCGGCATCGAAACAGCGCTGGAAGATCCGCACGGCCCGGTCGGTCGGCTTGCCTTCGCGCGGGGCGAGTTCGATGCCGGCGATCAGGCCGAGATTGCGGATGTCGATGACATTGGGCAGGCCTTTCAGGCTGTGGGCCGCATCCTCCCAATAACCCTCGATCGCCCGCGCCCGGCCGGGCAGGTCCTCGGCGCGATAGAGGTCGATGGTCGCGATCGCGGCGGCAGAGGCCAATGGGTGACCGGAATAGGTATAGCCGTGGAACAACTCGATCCCGGCCGGGGCGCCGTCCACGATCGCATGGTAGATACGATCGGCCACCGCGACCGCGCCCATCTGCACCGCCGCGTTGGTGAGCCCCTTGGCCATGGTCAGGATATCGGGCGTGACGCCCAGGCGCTCGGACCCGAACGGGGTGCCCAGCCGGCCGAAGCCGGTGATCACCTCATCGAAGATCAGCAGGATGCCGTATCTGTCACAGAGAGAGCGCAGCCGCTGCAGATAGCCCGAAGGCGGTACCAGCACCCCTGTCGAGCCGGCCACCGGCTCGACCATCACCGCGGCGATGGTCTCGGCGCCGTGCAGAGCGACCAGGCTCTCCAGCGCGTCGGCCAGGTGGGCGCCCCATTCCGGCTGGCCGCGGCAGAACGCGTTGTGCGCGGGCGCGTGGGTGTGGGGAAGATGGTCGGCATAGGGCAGCATCGCGCCGAACTGCTTGCGGTTGGCCCCGATCCCGCCCACCGAGATGCCGCCGAAGCCCACGCCGTGATAGCCGCGCTCGCGCCCGATCAGCCGCACCCGCTGGCTCTCGCCGCGGGCACGATGATAGGCCAGCGCGATCTTCAGCGCCGTGTCCGCACTCTCGGATCCGGAATTGGTGAAGAACACCCGCTCGAGCCCCTCGGGTGTCAGTTCCGCCACCTTGGCCGCGGCCTGGAAGGCGATCGGGTGGCCGAGCTGGAAGGTGGGGGCGAAATCCATCACCGCCGCCTGGCGCTGGATCGCCTCGGTGATCTCCCGCCGGCCATGGCCGGCATTGCAGCACCACAGACCGGCGGTGCCGTCGATCACCTCGCGGCCCTCGGGCGTGTAGTAATGCATGCCCTCGGCGCGGGAGAGCATGCGCGGGTTGGCCTTGAACGCCCGGTTGGCGGAAAACGGCATCCAGAACGCATCGAGGTTGTTGGGCAATTCCTGACGGGGGGCGATCTCGTCCATGACCTGGGCTCCTGCGCGGCTTCACCGAGTCTTGCGCTTCCGGCCTGCCGCAGCAAGCATCTCCCGTGCCGTTGTCTCCGGTCCTGGCGCCTGGAGGCACTGGGCAGGGCCAGGGCTCTAGCCCCCCTCCCCCGTCGGGCATCCCGGCCGGAGCCCGGACCCCTCGGGCGGGGGGCTCGCGGCGCGCCGGACGCGGCGGCGGGCAGGTGACAGCCGGCACCGGTGCGTGGCAGACACGCACGCCAAGCACCGACACCACGGGCCGCGCGCGCTGCAGAGGACGTTTCCCGCCATGTCCGATGG
The DNA here is from genome assembly GCA_027311165.1 of bacterium. Taxonomy (GTDB): domain Bacteria; phylum Pseudomonadota; class Alphaproteobacteria; order Acetobacterales; family Acetobacteraceae; genus DAICZL01. The sequence goes on along the minus strand of DAICZL010000182.1, from coordinate 9,449 downwards.
CCGACTGTATCTCGGCAACCGCCGCTATTCGTCCTGGTCGCTGCGGGGCTGGCTCGCGGTGCGGCTGGCCGGGCTCGATGTCGAGGAGGTGGTGATCCCGCTCGACGGCGGTGCGACCGAGGCGGTGCGGCGGATTTCCCCCTCTGCCCTCGTGCCGTATCTGGAGCATCGCGGCCTCCACATCTGGGAGAGCCTGGCGATCTGCGAATACTGCGCCGAACGCGCACCCGCGCTGTGGCCGGCCGATCTGGCCGCGCGCACCCATGCCCGGGTGATCGCCGCCGAAATGCATGCCGGCTTCCGCGAGCTGCGCCTGGCGATGCCGATGAACCTCGGCCGCGATTTCAGCGGAGCCGGCCGCACCGCCGGAGCCCTCGCGGATATCGCCCGTATCGAAACGATCTGGGCCGAGACCCGCGCCCGCTTCGGCGGCGGCGGCGATTTCCTGTTCGGCGCCACCTTCAACGCGGCGGATGCGATGTATGCCCCGGTGGTGGCGCGGCTGCTCGGCTACCGGCCGGACCTGACCGCGGCAAGCCGCGCCTATTGCGATGCGGTGCGCGCCCATCCGCTGATCATGGCCTGGTACAGCGATGCCGCCGCCGAACCGGAGGCGTGGAACCAGGCCCGCTACGAGAACCCGGTGATGGTCCCGCCGGCCTGACCGGCACTGCGGCTGCCCGCCACTGCCGCTGCCCAGCGCCGGGAGGACCCGTTCGCTGGCCTGCGGCCGGGCATGTCGGACCGCCAGAGCGGGGACCGCCAGAGTGGGGACCGCCAGAGCGGGGATCGGCCGACCGGCCCCGGCCGATCCCGCCTGGGCGCGGCGATCACCCCGGCCCCGCCTTGCGACGGGGCGTCTTCACGGGTCTCCGATCAGAAATACCCCTCGCGCTTCTTCTGTTCGAGCGAGCCACCATCCTCTCCATCGCTGATCCGTCCCTGCCGCTCCGAGGAGGAGACACGCCGCGTCTCGGCAACCACGGCGGGCAGATCGGTGGCGTCGGAGGGGACCGCGCCGGTCACCGGCCAACATCCGAGGGTGCGGAAGCGGACCACCCGCGTCTTGATCTCATCGCCCGGCTGAAACCGCATCCGGCTCTCGTCATCGACGACGATGAAGGCGCCGGCGCGCTCGACCACCGGCCTCGGCGCGGCGAAATAGAGCGGCGCCAGCGCGATCTTGTGGAGCAGCGCATAGGCCCAGATATCCGCCTCGGTCCAGTTCGATAACGGAAAGACCCGGGCGGTCTGATCCTTGCCGAGCCGGGTGTTGTAGAGCCTCCACAGCTCCGGCCGCTGCTGGCGCGGATCCCAGGCGTGATGGGCGCCGCGGACGGAGAAGATGCGCTCCTTGGCGCGCGATTTTTCCTCGTCGCGCCTCGCCCCGCCGAAGATCACATCGAAGCGGCCGGCATCGAGCGCGGTCTTGAGCGGCTCGGTCCGCATCAGCAGCGTGTAGCGGTCCCCGTGATCGAAGGGATTGATCCCCGCCGCCCGCCCTTCCTCGTTGGCATGGGCGATCAGTCTGAAACCATGCCTGGCCGCGAACTCGTCACGAAACGCGATCAGCGAGCGGAACTCCCAGGTCGAGTCGACATGAAGCAGCGGAAAAGGTGGCTTGGAAGGATAGAAGGCCCGCAACGCCAGATGCGCCATCACGGTCGAATCCTTGCCCGCCGAAAACAGCATCACCGGATTGCGGGCTTCGGCGACCGCCTCGCGCAGGATATGGATGGCTTCCGCTTCCAGCCACGACAGATGAGAGTCGGCAAACTTCACGTCTGAGCCTCCTGTTCGCGATGCCGTCCGCCCGCAGCGGTCAGACGGCCAATTTCCAGGGAACCGCCGGCAGAGATGGGACAGCCATCTCGGTCCATTGCAGATCGCCCGCATAGCGCCAGGCCATCCGGCCCGTGTCGTCGAGCGCGAAGAGATGCAGCCAGCGATTGTCGAACAGCGCGCGAACCTCGCCATGCCGGCGCAGGATCGCGCTCATCGCCGCGCACGGCGCCTCGATGCAGACCGACAGGCGGAGCGGTTCATGGATGTAGCGCTCTCCGTCATGGACCGACTGCCAGGGCAGTCCGGCACGCAGCAGGCCGCCATTGCCCTCGACGACGCCGATCCCCCCGGTGACGTTGTGGAGCAGCTTGTTGCCGCCGCCGAACACCTCCGGCGCCACGGTCGAGCCGTAATATTGCAGGCTGATCCACCCCGCCACGACCACCGGCGCGGTCAGGATCAGCTCCAGCACGGCGAACTCCCGGTCGGTGTTCCAGTCGTAGTCATGCAGGAAGGCACGGGCCTGGAGGTTTCTGCCCAGCGTCCGCCGGCGCGGCGCGGCGATGAATGCCGTGCATCCCGCAAGCCCCCATTCCGGCCGGATCTCGGACCAGTCGCGGCTGCGCCGGACCAGGCTGCGCGCGTCTGCCGCCCCGGGCAGCCGCAGCGCCCGCTCCGCCCGGCAGAGGGCACCGGCCGCCGCCAGCCAGGTCCGTGCCTGGCGGATGTCGCGATGATGCGAGGCGGCGGGATGATCCTGCGCATAGAGGCTCACCGCATCCGTGGTCGTATCGTGCAGGGCCGCGAGGAACACGGTGTCGGGCGGGATTTCGATCCCCTGTGCCAGCAGGCCCTCGCGCAGCTGCGGATCGTTGAGCAGGGCCGCGAGCAGCCGCGCATTGACCTCGCCCGAATACCCCCCGCAGGCGCCGCACTGAAACAGGCTCGCATGCGGAGTGTTGGTCACACGGGCGCCATGCCCGACCAGCAGGACGAGCCGCGCGAAATGCCCGGTCAGCGACATGGCGCGCAGCACCCTCGCGGCAGTCTGCGTGCGCTGGGCGAGATCGGGGGCGGGATCGAGACGCGGTGCCGGCTCATCGGGGGAAGCGGGCGTTCCCCCGCCCAGCGCGTCGTGCAGCAGCTTCGCGGCATAGACCGCTCCGGCGGCCTCGACGAAGGCGAAGCAGGAGACCGCAGCGCGCGTGAACCGCCCCCAGGCCCGTCGGGCGCGTGACTTGAACCGTGCCGACCGGTCCGCCGCGGCGTCTTCCGGACCGCCTGAACAGCTGGTCAGGCCGGGGCTCAGCAGCACGGGCAGCCGGCCTTCCGGCAGGTCCGACGCGAAGCGACGGTGGGACACGGCCATGCCGAAAAAACCCGCGAATCCCAGGGTCCGGATCCGCGGATCGAGCGATTCGAGCGCCCGGCGCAACGGCTCGGAGCGTACATCGATGCAGAAGGCGGCCTGCAGCGCCGGACGGCCGGCAGGCGCGGGGACCGCCGGCGCCGCGAGGGTTTCGGCCAGCACCCGTTGCGCGGCCCGCTCGGCGGCTTCCTGCAGAATGGCGTCGATCACCTGCTCGGCGGTCGGCGTGACCGGGGATGCGTGCAGGGCGATCACCGATCGCCACCGCTGTCCGATCTGCTCCCGATAGCGCTCGAACAGGGCCGCTTCCCAGATCAGCCGGATCGCCAGAAAATCGGTGATCGTCGCGTCCTCGCCGCCGCTCAGCTCCGCCTGCCAGAGCCGGTAGCGCGCATGCTGCGCCCAGCCGCCGAGCGTCATCAGCATCTGGTGGAAATAGGTCTCCAGCGCCTCGGCCGGCAGCGCCAGACGCTGCACCACCCAGGCGAGCGCCGCCTGCGCAGTCTCCGGCGCATCGGCGACATGGCGGGCAAAGCCAGGCAGGCCGATGATCTCGGGTGTCAGATCATGGCTCGCAACCGCACGCCAGGCGTCATAGGCGCCCCTGCCGCGCGGCGCGGCCCAGAGTGCCTGACCCTCGTCGCAATACCCCGCCGCCCAGGCGCCGAACCGCTCGGCGATCAGCCCCGACCAGTCGATCCCCGAAACCTGTGCGGCGAGATCGGCGATGCCTGGCGCCGCGCAGATGGCAGGGGCCGGCCGGGAGGCCGCGGATTTCAGCTCCGCCAGATCGGCGGGGCGCAGCGCGAGGGGAGCACACATCAGCGCGGCCAGCAGATCGGCATCCGTGATCACGCCGCGTTCGATCCGCTCCCGATACCAGCTGCGCGGCATGGTGATCGCGGCGCCGGCAACCCGTGCCAGACGCGCGCCGGACCAGGCCAGGCTTTCCCCGGCCTGGCCGAGGAACGGATTGACCGCGACGCCGCTGGAAAGCGGCCAGAGTGGGGGGATCGCCCTGGCGGCGCGGGCGGCGGCGTCCGCCGTTGTGGTATCGATCCGAAAAATCGCTTCCTGGTGGGTCATGCTGTTTCTCCGGACCGCTCAGGCCATGCGCCAGCCGGAAAGCAGCCGGTCGAACACCGCGTTGGCATAGAAGCCGTTGGCGAGATGCACGCGCAGCCCCCCAGCGGCCGGATGGTAGGCCCAGAGCGGGAACATCGCCTGCACGACGGCGGTCGCGCCGAAGCTGATGACGGCGAGCACGATCAGCGCCCATTGCAGCGGTCCGGGCGCCGGCGCGGCGGGCAGCACGCCCGCGGTCAGCCGGATGGCGCAGAGCTGCAGCGCGAAATAGCTGACCGACGCGCAGGCGCCATAGCCGAGAATGCGCAGGCTGAGGGCCCTGGGAGCCGCATCGGCCAGACCCTGCGCGAACAGGTAGGCGACGCCGAAGATCAGGATCGCCCCCAGGGCGATGGCCTGCGGCGATTTGTGCTGGAAGCCGAAGCCCAATCCGACGATCGCATAGATCGCCAATGCCAGCAGGAAGGCGCGCGCCACCGCTCCGGCGCCGGGAATGGCCACCGGACCAGGCCTGCGATCGGCGGCGATGCGCTCCACCGCGCCGCCGGAGGCCAGGAAGGAATGAGCCTTGTAGAGCGAATGGGCGAGGATGTGCAGCAGCGCCAGCGGGAACAGCGCCAGCCCGCATTGCAGGATCATGAAGCCCATCTGGGCGATGGTCGACCAGGCCAGAGAGGTCTTCACCGCCGGCTGGGTCAGCATCACCATCCCGGCAAACAGCGCCGTGAAGCCGCCGATCATCACCAGCACTGCCAGCACGCCCGGGGCCAGCAGCATCACGTCCGCAAAGCGGATCAGCAGAAACCCGCCGCCATTGACGACGCCCGCGTGCAGCAGGGCCGAGACCGGCGTTGGAGCTTCCATCACCTCGACCAGCCAGCCATGGGTTGGAAACTGGGCGGATTTCAGGACCGCGGCGAGGCCGAGCAGGCCAGCGGCCCCGATCGCGAGGCCACCGCCGGCGCCGGCGCGGGCGGCGCTCAGGATCGCCGCGATGTCGGTCGTGCCATAGGCGCCGATCAGCAGCACCGCCGCGCCGATCAGCGCCACGTCGCCGATGCGCGCGGTGACGAATTTCTTGGCAGCCGCACGCCGCGCCGCGATGCGGTCGGGGTAGAACAGCAGAAGCCGATGCAGAAACAGGCTGGTTGCGACCCAGGCCAGAACCAGCTGCACCAGAGTGCCCGACAGCACCAGCAGCAGCACCGCAGCGAGCGTCATGCCCAGCCAGAACATGAACGCACCCCGCCGCGCCTCGCCATCCAAGTAGTTTGCCGCATAGCGCATCACCACCCAGCCAATGAAGGTGACCAGAAGCAGCATCCCGACGCTGACACCATCGCGGCGGACGGACAGGCCGATACCGTGCACACCGAGGATGGGGCTGTCGGCTGGCCCGTGCAGCACCGTCAGCCCCGCCGCGGCCACCGCGACCACCACCGCCACCAGCGCCAAGGCTTCGGCCAGAAGCTTCAGCAAGCGCGGAGGGCGATCGGGGCCGAACAGGCCGCATAAGGCGGAGAGCAGCAGCGCCAGGGGCGCACCCAATGGCAAGAGAGCGATCAGCACGGACTGTCCCCTTCGATGCGTCCTGCGTGTCGGGAAGAGGACCCTATCCACCGGATCTGGCCAGGAAAATTTCATTGTTTTGGCCTTATCGTTCTGTTTTATAGAACGACATGACCACCCTGAACTTCAATCACCTGCGCTATTTCTGGGCAGTCGCGCATGAGGGCAGCCTGACCCGGGCCGCGGCACGGCTCCATCTGTCGCAATCGGCGCTCTCGGTGCAGATCCAGAAGCTCGAACACCAGATCGGCCACCCGCTGTTCGACCGCGTGGGCAAGCGGCTGATCCTGACCGAGGCCGGCCGGATCGCGCTCGACTACGCCGATACTGTCTTTCGCGCCGGCGATGAGCTGATGAGCACCCTGGAAGGGCGGCCTCTGGCCAGCCGCCAGGTTCTGCGGGTCGGCGCGCTCACCACGCTGTCACGCAACTTCCAGCTGGAATTCCTGCGCCCCCTGATGGGCCGGCTGGATGTCGAGCTGATCGTGCGGTCCGGCACGATGCGCGATCTGCTGGCCCGGCTCGAGGCCCACGCCATCGATGTGGTTCTCGCCAACAGCGCCGCCCAGCGCGATGCCAGCGCGCCGTTTCGCAATCACCTGCTCAACCAGCAGCCCGTCAGCCTGGTCGGCCGGCCGAGGCCCGACCGACCGCCATTCCGCTTTCCCGAGGATCTGCGCAGCGTGCCGATCCTGCTGCCCAGCCTGGACAGCGACTTCCGGATCGCTTTCGACCATCTGCTCGAACTTGCCAACATCCGCCCCGTGATTCTGGCCGAAGTCGATGACATGGCCATGCTGCGTCTGCTCGCCCGCGAGCGCGAAGGGGTGACGCTGGTGCCGCCGATCGTCGTGCGCGACGAGCTCGCCGCCGGCGTGCTGGTCGAACATTGCCGCATCCCGCAGCTCACCGAGCGCTTCTACGCCATCATCCGGAACCGCCGCTTTCCCAATCAGCTGCTGGGCGACCTGCTGAGCCGGTATGCGCGGCCCGCGGAGCCGCAGGCGGGCGGCTGAGCGGGTGCGAGGGGCAGCCGCCGTCCTGCAGCCCGCTCATCGCGGCCAGAGGATCATCAGAACGCCCAGCCATCACCAGGCCCCGGCACCGCCCGGGTCTGCACCCGAGCCAAAGGCGACCGCGTGGACGCGCGATCCCGAATCGCGCGGCTCAGTTCGCGCGCCGGCGCGCCCATGCCTGCACCGCTGCCAAGCAGCACAAAATCCACCGGTCCCGGCTGCGGGAGCGCTTCTGAAGGCGCCAACTCGCGCAGGCCCGGCGGGATCAGCTGGCTCGAATGCGCCATGATGCCGAGACCCGCCGCAGCCGCCGCCATCAGCCCGAGCAGCGTGCTGCTGGTGCAGGCAATCCGCCAAGGACGCTGTCCATCCTGCAGCGCAGCAAGCGCCATCGTCCGCGTCATGCTGGGTGGCGGGTAGAGAATGAGCGAGACCGGCTCGATCGGATCAGGCGCAACTCCGGTGCCGCTGACCCAGACGATACGGTCGCTCCACAGCACCTGTCCGCGCTCTTCCCCCGGGTAGCGCTTGCAGAATACGAGGTCCAGCTCGCCCGCATCGAGCTTGTCGATCAAGGTCTGGCTGAGCGCGACGTTCAGTTCGAGATCAATATGGGGATGGCCGACGATGAACGCGCGCAGGACCTCCGGCAGCCAGGCCAGCACGAGATCCTCCGAGGCTCCGAAGCGCACGCGACCGCGGATCGGGCTGTCCGGCCGATCCACGGCCGGGGGGTATCGCCGCCCCCCCCTGCGCCGACAGGCGGCCCCGTCGCTGCGGATCGGGGGACGTGACATCTCGGCTTTCTCGGAGACCGTAGGATGCCAGCTTACGACTACACCTGCGCCGACTGCGGCGTCTTCACCGAACTGCGCAGCATGGCCGAGTTCTCGCTGCCCGCTGATTGTCCTCATTGTGGCGCCCAATCGCCCCGGCTGCTGATTGCCGCGCCCAGCCTGACAGGCCTGCGCCCGCCGCGCTGGATGACCCAGGCAAAGGCTGCGCAGAAGGCGCCGCCACGGCTGCATTCCGGCGGCTGCGGCTGCTGCGGATCGCGACCCCGCCCTTCGCTGCAGGCCGATGCGGTCCTGACGCTGCCCACCAGCAGCTGAGCCGAGCCGCGACCGCGCCTTCGAACCCCGTTGCCAGGCCGGCAACGGGGACGTAGTTGAAATGGCCACTGTGGAGCTTTGCCAATGAACTCTTTCCATCGACGCGGTGTCCTGTCCGGGCTTGCGGTCGGCGCGGGCGGTCTCCTGGGGGGCACGGCTCTGGCCGCCGATCTGGAGCCGAGCCGCGGGCCGGGCTGGGGCGGAACCAATCCGGGGCCACGCAATCCCGCAAGGGAGGCCGAAAACCCGGACATGATCAACCCGCCCGCGACCGATCATGGCACGCTGCCCAATCTCCGCTTCTCCTTCGAGGATTCCCACATCCGCCAGGAGAGCGGCGGCTGGACGAGGCAGATCACCGAGCGCGAGCTCGGCGTCTCGAAAAGCATCGCCGGCGTCAACATGCGATTGAATGCGGGCGGCATCCGCGAACTCCATTGGCACAAGGAGGCGGAATGGGCCTTCATGCTGTATGGCAACGCCCGGATCACCGCGATCGATCCCCAGGGCCGCAACTTCGTGGACGACGTGGGCGTCGGCGATCTGTGGTATTTCCCCTCGGGCATTCCCCACTCGATCCAGGGGCTTGGTCCGGATGGTTGCGAATTCCTGCTGGTCTTCGACAGCGGCGGTTTCGACGAGGACAGCACGTTTCTTCTGAGCGACTGGTTCAAGCACACGCCCACTGAGGTGCTGGCAAAGAATTTCGGGCTACCCGCAAGCCTGTTCGGCCACACGCCCGATCCGTCGAGCCTCTACATCTTCAAGGCGCCGGTACCGGGTCCGCTCGGCCCGGACAGGCTCCTGGGCGCGGAGCCCGTGCCGCAAAGCTTCAAGCACCGGATGCTGGCGCAGGAGCCGATCAGGACCAAAAGCGGCACGGTCCGCATCACCGATTCGAGCCATTTTCCGGCCTCGAAAACCATCGCTGCGGCGCTGGTCGAGGTAGAGCCGGGCGGGATGCGGGAACTGCACTGGCACCCCAACGCCGACGAATGGCAATATTACATCGAAGGCAAGGCCAGGATGGGTGTGTTCGCGACCTCCGGGCAGGCGCGCACCTTCGATTATCAGCCCGGCGATGTGGGCTACGTGCCCTTCGCCATGGGCCATTACATCGAGAACACCGGCACGACGACCCTGCGGTTTCTCGAAATGTTCAAGAGCAGCTATTACGCTGATCTGTCGCTGAACCAATGGCTGGCCTTGACTCCGCCCGATCTGCTGCAGGCTCATCTCCGGCTCGACCCGGAAGTGATGGGGGCGCTCCGCAAGGAGAAGGTGCCGGTGGTTCCGGCCTGAGCCCTCCCCCGTCACGGGGCGGAAGGGGAAGCGGCCTTCGCTATCAGGGGGCGCCGGCCCGAGACCATCCTGCTCCCGCCAGGCGGTGGCAGGATGGCGGCCGCGGCGCCCCCCGGCCGGCGGCGGGTCAGCCCACCACCGCGTCCACCGCCTCACCCAGCCGTTCCACGATGGTGTCGATCTCCGCGGCGTTCGCGATATAGGGCGGGG
>DAICZL010000017.1 GCA_027311165.1 bacterium | reverse complement strand
GGGTGCCAGGCCGGCGGCGGCAGGCGCGCCGCCCGGCCAGACCCTGGCCAGCACCGCGCACAGGCGCAGCGCGAGGCCGGCCAGCAACGCCGTCTCAAGCGGGCGCATCGGTCATGCCTGGGGTCCCGGCGAAATTCCGCGCAGGCGGCAATCCTCCCCCCGGCACTGCCCCTGCCGGCGGCGCGATCGCGCCGATGATGATCGGAAACCCACCCGATGGGTCGAGGTTCGGCCCCGATGGGTCCGCGCTTGCACTACACTGCCGGGGCACAGTTGGAGTCGCCTCATGGCCCTCGTGATCACGGTGGCGCAGCGCAAGGGCGGGGCGGGCAAGACCATGCTGGCGGCCAATCTCGCCGCCGCCCTGGCCCCGACCAGGCGGGTGGCGCTGCTCGACATCGACCCCCAGCGCAGCCTGACGCGCTGGCATGGTCTGCGCAAGGAGCGGCTGCGCCAGGCCGCCGCGATGAGTTTCTCGGATCTGTCCGGCTGGCGGCTCGCGGCCGAGCTCGACCGGCTGCGCCGCGGCCACGATGTGGTGGTGGTGGACAGCCCGCCGCAGATCGACACCGATGCGCGGCTGGCGATCCGCGGGGCCGATCTGGTGCTGGTGCCGCTGCAGCCCAGCCCACCCGATCTGTGGGCGGCGCGCGACACGCTGAAACTGGCTGCCGCCGAGGGGCGGACGGCGCGGCTGGTGCTGAACCCGGCCCCCACCGCCTCGCGCCTGCGCAGCCAGGGCGAGGCCGAGATCGCCGAGGGCGGGCTGGCGCTGCTGGGCTGCGCGCTCGGCAACCGCGCCACCTTTGCCACCGCCTTCGCCCAGGGGCTGGGGGTGAGCGAGGCCGCGCCGAAATCGCGGGCGGCGGCGGAGCTCGATGCGCTGCTGGCCGAGGTGATGGCGCTGATCGGGTAGCGCTGGGGCAGGCAAGGCGAGGGGCGCGCCCGCCCGGCACGCGCATGAAGCGAGACGCGGGCTCCGCCCGCATGGCGCGAGACGCGGGCCCCGCCCGCATGGCCGGTCGGACCCGCGAGGGGGCAGGCGCTCCCTGGACCCGGTTTTCCGGGGGGAGATCCCCGGCCGGCGCAGGCCTGCCAGAGGCGGTGCCCCTGGCCTGCTGCCGGGCGCTTGACGCCCCGCATCGGGCCGGCCACTTCTACGCCATGGACACACCGGCCCCCACCCGTGTCGTGATCGACCACCGCCTGGCCGCGCGCCATCCCGAAAAGGCGCACCGGCCGGACAACCCGATCCAGCGCAAGCCCGCCTGGATCCGGGTGAAGGCGCCCAACCACCCGGTCTATCACGAGACCCATGCGCTGATGCGCAGCAACGGTCTGGTCACGGTGTGCGAGGAAGCCGCCTGTCCGAACATCGGCGAGTGCTGGTCCCAGCGCCACGCCACCATGATGATCATGGGCGAGATCTGCACCCGCGCCTGCAGCTTCTGCAACGTGCGCACCGGCCAGCCCGGCGCGCTGGATGCGACCGAGCCCGCCCGAGTCGCCGATGCGGTGGCGAAGCTCGGGCTGCGCCATGTGGTGATCACCTCGGTCGATCGCGACGATCTCGCCGATGGCGGCGCCGCCCATTTCGCCGCGGTGATCCGCGCCATCCGCGCCGCCGCGCCTGCGGTCACGATCGAGGTGCTGACGCCCGATTTCCTGCGCAAGCCCGGTGCGATGGAGGTGGTGGCCGCGGCCCGGCCGGACGTGTTCAACCATAATCTCGAGACGGTGCCGCGGCTCTACCCCGCGATCCGGCCGGGCGCGCGCTATTACCAGTCGCTGCGGCTGCTCGACCAGGTCAAGCGGATCGATCCGCAGGCCTTCACCAAATCCGGGCTGATGGTCGGGCTGGGCGAGGCCAGGGGCGAGATCCTGCAGGTGATGGACGATCTGCGGGTCGCCGAGGTGGATTTCCTGACCATCGGCCAGTATCTGCAGCCCACGGTCAAACATGCAGCGGTGGCGCGCTTCGTGCCGCCGGAGGAATTCGCCGAGTATGCGGCGCTGGCCCGGGCGCGCGGCTTCCTGCTGGTCTCGGCCACCCCGCTGACGCGCAGTTCCTATCACGCGGATGCCGATTTCGCGGCGCTGCGGGCGGCGCGGATTGCCGCCGGCGCCTGAGCGGAGCGCGCGCCCCGTGCCCTGGTGTCCGGATCTGAGGCTGCCGTGCCCCGTGCATGGCCGGACCTGCCTGGCCGGGCAGCGCCAGGCCCGGCGGGAGCGCTGACCCGGTGCCGACCCATGCCGAGCGCAAGCTGCTCGCCTACCGGCCCGAGCAATTGTTCGATCTGGTTGCCGATGTCGGGCGCTATCCGGAATTCCTGCCCTGGTGCACCGCCGCCCGCGTGCGCACCCGCACCGAGACCGAGCTGGTCGCCGATCTGACCATCGGCTTCGGCCCGTTCTGCGAGAGCTTCACCAGCCGCGTCGCCCTCGACCGGCCGGGGGGGCGCATCCGCGTCGCCTACGAGAACGGCCCGTTCCGCTATCTTAACAATGCCTGGACCTTCCTGCCCGATCCGCGCGGCTGCCAGGTGGATTTCTTCGTCGATTTCGAGTTCCGCAGCCGCCTGCTCCAGGCCGCGATCGGGGTCGTGTTCAACGAGGCGGTGCGGCGGATGGTCAATGCCTTCCAGCGCCGTGCCGGAGCGGTCTACGGCTCGCCGGCACGCCGCCCGGCGGCGCTGGCCGCGGCACCGGCCGACCGCGCGAGCTGAAACCCGGGCCGGGGAGACCAGGATGAGCCGCATCGCCTATGTCAATGGCCGCTACCTGCCCCAGCGCCGGGCGGCGGTGAATATCGAGGACCGCGGCTATCAGTTCGCCGATGGCGTCTACGAGGTGGTCTACCTCCATGCCGGCCGCTTCATCGCCGAGGAGCTGCATCTGGCGCGGCTCGATCGCTCGCTCGGCGAATTGCGGATCGCCCCGCCGATGGCCCAGGCGGCGCTGCGCCGGGTGCTCGCCGAGATCGTCGCCCGCAACCGGGTGCGGGACGGGCTGGTGTATATCCAGATCACCCGCGGGGTGGCGCGGCGGGACCATCCGTTTCCGCTGCGCCCGGTGCCGGCCGCGGTGGTGATCACCGCACGGCGGATGGCGGCCTATCCGACCGACCCCGATCGCTGGGCGATCGCCGCGATCACCCATCCCGACCAGCGCTGGGCGCGCTGCGACATCAAGTCGGTGGGACTGCTGCCCAATGTGCTGGCCCGCCAGGCGGCGCGCGAGCAGGGCGCCGCCGAGGCGATCCTGGTGGATGGCGCCGCCATGGTCACCGAGGGCGCGGCGACCAGCGTCTGGGTGGTGGACCGGGCCGGGGTGCTGCGCACCCGCGCGCTCGATCAGCTGGTGCTGCCCGGCTGCACCCGCGCGGCGCTGATCGGGCTGCTGGCCGAGGCCGGCATCGACTTCGAGGAGCGGGGCGTGAGCCTGGCCGAACTGCGCGAGGCGCAGGAAGTGTTCCTCACCAGCGCCAGCAGCTTCGTCCGCCCGGTGCTGCGGATCGACGGGGCTCCGGTCGGCGGGGGAGCGGTGGGCGCGCAGACCAGGCGGCTGTTCGCCCTGTTTGCCCGCCATGTCACCGGCGGCCTGGCCAACGCGGCGTGAGCGCGGGCTCGGGTGGAGGAGGGTTCCGCCCGGCGCCGCGGCCGAGCGTGGTGCTGTGGGACTGGGACAACACGCTGGTGGATGCCTGGGCCGGCATCGCCGCGGCGATGAACGCGGCGCTCGGGACCTTCGGCCTGCCGCCCTGGACGGTGCACCAGACGCGCGCGCGGGCGCGGCTGTCGCTGCGCGAGGCTTTCCCGGCGCTGTTCGGCCCGGACTGGCAGCGCGCGCGGGACGTGTTCTACCAGGTGCTCTCGGCCGGCCATCTCGCGCATGTGGCGCCGATGCCGGGCGCGGCCGCGGCGCTGGAAGCGGCCGCGATCTGGCCGCAGGGCGTCGTTTCCAACAAGAACCCCGAATATCTGCGCGCCGGGGCCACCCATCTGGGCTGGCACGCGCGGTTCGGCGCGATCATCGGCGCGGGCGATGCCGCCGCCGACAAGCCCGCCGCGGCGCCGATCCTGCTCGCGCTGTCGCGGCTGGGTCTGCCGGCGGGAAGGGAGGTCTGGTATGCCGGGGATACCGCGACCGACATGCTGGCGGCCCGCGCGGCCGGGGTGACGGCGGTGCTGGTCGGCGATGCCGCCGATGATGGCGGTGTCGCTGCCGCCGACCCGGATCTGCAGTTTTCCGACGCATATTCCCTTGCCGAGCGGTTGCGAATGCTTGCATGACAACCGCAGGATGCTAAGGTATTGCATCGCAGCGGAGGCGCCACGCCCGGCTGCGGGCCGATCGACAAAGATCGGATCGGTAAAGACCCGATCGACGAAGACCCGATCGACGAAGATCGAGAAAACAAATAAAGACTAGAGCAGAGAGCCAAGAAAAAACAATAACAGAACAGCAACAAAAAAAGGATCTCGCCGTGGCCAATGAGAAGTCGCAGAATGTTCAGGACGTGTTTCTGAACCATGTGCGGAAGAACAAGACCCCGGTCACTGTATTTCTGGTGAACGGCGTCAAGCTCCAGGGCATCATCACCTGGTTTGACAATTTCTCCGTCCTGCTGCGCCGGGATGGACATACCCAGCTGGTCTACAAACACGCGATCAGCACAGTGATGCCGGGTGCTGCGATTCAGCTGTTCGACGCCACCAAGGTGGAAGGCGCGACCGCTGCCTTGCGGGAGACGGCATCTGCCGCCAGTGGCGACTGAGTCGCAGCCGCCCGGGCGGCGCGATCCGCCCGGCACCGCTCCCACCCGCGCGGCCATCATCCTGCCGTGGGAACGCCATGACCATGGCGAGACCGGCCGCGCGGCCGACGCCCGGCTGGCCGAGGCGGTGGGACTCGCCGCCTCGATCGGCCTGGTGGTGGTCCACACCGCCATCCTGACACTGCGCAGCCGCCGGCCCTCGACACTGATGGGGGAAGGGCAGGTGGCGGCGCTCGGCCAGGCGATCGGCGAGCACGAGGTCAGCGTCGCGGTGGTCGATGCGGCGCTGTCGCCGGTGCAGCAGCGCAACCTGGAACGCGCCTGGAACTGCAAGGTCATCGACCGCACCGGCCTGATCCTCGACATATTCGGCGAGCGCGCGGCCACCAGCGAGGGCAGCCTGCAGGTGGAGCTCGCCCATCTCGACTATCAGCGCTCGCGCCTGGTGCGGTCCTGGACCCATCTGGAACGCCAGCGCGGCGGCTTCGGCTTCCTGGGCGGGCCGGGCGAAACCCAGATCGAGGCCGACCGCCGCCTGATCGGCGACCGCATCGTGCGGCTGAAAAAGGAGCTGGAACAGGTCCGCCGCACCCGCGGCCTGCACCGCACCGCCCGCCGGCGGGTGCCGTTCCCGGTGGTGGCGCTGGTGGGCTACACCAATGCCGGCAAATCCACCATGTTCAACGCCCTGACCGGGGCCGGGGTGCTGGCCCAGGACCAGTTGTTCGCGACGCTCGATCCCACCATGCGCGGGCTGCGACTCGCCTCCGGAAGGCGGGTGATCCTGTCGGACACGGTGGGCTTCATCAGCGACCTGCCGACCGAACTGGTGGCCGCCTTCCGCGCCACGCTGGAGGAGGTGGCCCAGGCCGACGTGATCCTGCATGTGCGCGATGCCGCCCACCCCGACAGCGCCGCCCAGCGCGCCGATGTGATCACGGTGCTGGACAGCATGGCAAAAGACGGCACGCTGGAACCGGACTGGACCAGCCGCACCATCGAGGTGCTGAACAAGGCCGACCTGATGGGCGGGGTGGACCACGTGCCGGCGCGCGCCGGGTCGATCGCCGTCTCGGCGATCACCGGCGAGGGGCTGGGCACGCTGCAGGAGGCGATCGACCAGCGCATCGCCGCGGGGATGGAAATGGCCGACTACGCCATTCCGCCAGCCGACGGCGCACGCCTCGCCTGGCTGTACCAGCATGGCGAGGTGGTCCGCCGCCAGGACGAGGACTCCGCCATCCGCGTGACCGTGCGGCTGCTGCCCGCCGATCGGGCGCGGTTCGAGCGGCAGGAATGAGCCCGGCCGAGCGGAAGCTGGCCTGGAGCAGGGAAGGCCAAAGGGCTCCGCCCTTTGGAAACCCGCCGGGGCCTTGGCCCCAGACCCCTTTTCCGGAGGGATACCCCCCAAAGGGGCAGGTCTCCCGGGCCTTGGGGGCCAGGCCTTGGCCCCGGTGACCCTTTCGCTCCACGCCCTGTCCGATCTCGATCTGCTGCTGCGCGAGGCGGCGCGGGCGGAGATCCTGCCGCGGTTCCGGCGCCTGGCGGCCGGTGACGTGCGGACCAAGTCCGGTCCGCTCGACCTGGTCACCGAGGCCGACGAGGCGGCCGAGCGCTGGATCGAGGCCGGGCTCGGCCGGCTGTTTCCCGGCGCCGTGGTGGTGGGCGAAGAGGCGACGGCGGCTGATCCCGCGCTGCTCGGCCGGCTGGAAGATGCCGAGCTCGCCTTCGTCGTCGATCCGGTGGACGGCACCGCCAATTTCGCCGCCGGCGTGCCGCTGTTAGGCGTGATGGTGGCGGCACTCCGGCGGGGCGAGGTGATCGCCGCCGCCATCCATGACCCGATGGGCGACGATACCGCCCTGGCGCTGCGCGGCGAGGGCGCCTGGATCGCCGCCGCGGACGGAGGGCGCGCCGATCTGGTTGTGGCGGAACCGGTGCCGCTGGCCGAAATGACCGGGGCGGCGTCCTGGCGCTATCTGCCGCCGGCGCAGCGGGCGCTGGTCTGCGCCAATCTGCCGCGCCTGGCCTCGGTCTGGGATTTCCGCTGCGCCGCCCACCAGTACCGGGTCGCGGCGTCGGGGCATTGCCACTTCCTGTTCTTCCACCGGCTGATGCCCTGGGACCACGCGCCGGGCTGGCTGCTGCACCGCGAGGCCGGGGGCTTCGCCGCGCGCTTCGACGGTTCGGACTATCGTCCCACCGAAACCGGGGGCGGGCTGATCTGCGCGCCGGATCGGGAGTCCTGGCAGGCGGTGCGGGATGCGTTGCTGGGGGACGGCTCGGGCGAGATCGCCTCTCGGTGACGTCGAGCGCGATGAAACCGCGCGATGAGACCCGGTTCCGGAACGCGATCGGACCGCGGATCCGTGCCATCCGGTGCCGATCGCGCGGCCGTTCGTTGCGCCAGGGGTACCGGGATGGGGCACCGGGATAGTGTCCTGCCCTCGAAGCTCGCGGTTCCTCACCGCGAATTTCGGGGATCAGCAGGCCACTGAAAACAAAGAGCTGGTGTCCCGGTTCCGACCACATTTCAATGCTGCGAATTTCGGAATCGGGACACCAGACCCCGGCAGGGGCAGGGGCGGAGCCCTCGCCTTGCTTTTCCGAAGCCCCTAAGCTGACCGCATGGATCAGCATGCGCTTCACAACGGCCGGATCGGCGCCACCATCACGGCGGCGGGGGCGGAGCTGTGTTCGCTGCGCGATGCCGCCGGCACCGAGTGGCTCTGGCAGGCGGGACCCGCCTGGCCGCGCCATGCCCCGGTGCTGTTCCCGATCGTCGGGCGGCTCAAGGACGATGCCCTGCACCATCAGGGCCGGACCTACCGTCTGACCCAGCACGGCTTCGCCCGCGACCGGCGATTCGCCTGGTCCGAGCGTCATCCGACGGCCTGCCGCCTGGTGCTGGAGGACGATGCGGAAAGCCGGGCGGTCTATCCGTTCGCGTTCCGGCTGGAGTTCGGCTTCGCGCTCGAGGACGACACGCTGGTGGTCTCGGCGCGCCTCGCCAATCCCGGCGCGGCGGTGCTGCCCGCCTCGCTCGGCGCGCATCCCGCCTTCCGCTGGCCGCTGCGCGAGGGCATCGCCAAATCCGACCACCTGCTGCGCTTCGCCGCGGCCGAGACCGCGCCGGTGCGCCGGCTGACCGGCGGGCTGCTGCAGCCCGGGACTCATCCGAACCCGATCCGCGACGGCGTGCTGGCGCTGGACGAGGCGCTGTTCGCCGCCGATGCGCTGATCCTTGACCAGCCGGCGAGCCGGTCGCTGCGCTATGAGGCACCTTGCGGCCGGGCGCTGGAGATCTCCTGGACCGGCTATCGGGAACTCGGGCTGTGGATGAAGCCAGGTGCCGCCTTCCTGTGCATCGAGCCCTGGTACGGCATGGCGAGCCCGGCGGACTTCGACGGGGCGTTCCTGGACAAGCCCGGGCTGATGCTGATCCCGCCCGGCGAGCGGCGTGTGTTCGAGTACCGGGTGCGGGTGATCCCCGGGGCCTAGAGCAACATGCGATCAGAGGGACTCATCCGATCGGATAAAGTTGCCCGGTAAAACAGAGCGTAAGAGCGGTGGCCGATCGTCTGTCAGATCGGGCACCGCCCTAGGCGATCGGATCAGGCAAGGCGAGAGCGCCACCCCCAACCCGCCTTCATTTGCGGGGTATGCCCCAGGGAATGCAGGTCCAGGGACCGCCGGTCCCCGGCGGGCGATCTCTGGCGGGCGATCTCTGGCGGGCGGTCCCCGGCGGGGTTCCAAAGGGCAGAGCCCTATGGCCTTGCTGTCCAAGCGCCGACCTCAACGGCGGCCCGGAAGCACCTTGATCACCCAGGCCGGCTGGCGGCTTCGGCGCGCTTGACCGCCTGCCAGCGGGCCTCCAGCTCATCCAATGTCTCATCTTCCGGAGATTTTCCTTCAAGTGCAATGGCTAGTTCCATTGCATTGAACCGTCCGGTGAACTTGTCATTGGCCTGGCGCAGGCAGGCCTCGGGGTCGAGCCCGAGCTTGCGGGCGAGATTGGCCAGCACGAACAGCAGGTCGCCGACCTCGTCGGCAAGCCGTGCCGGGTCGGCGCCGGGCAGTTCGGCGCGCAGTTCGGCGGTCTCCTCCGCGAGCTTCGCGAGCACCGCCTCGGCATCCGGCCAGTCGAACCCCACTCTGGCGGCCCGCGCGGTCAGCTTGGCGGCGCGGGTCAGGGCGGGCAGCGCGAGGGGGATGCCGGCCAGTGTTCCGGTTTCGGCCCTGGCGGCGCGCTCGGCGCGCTTCCAGCCTTCCCAGTCGGTGGCCTTGTCTTGCCTCTGGTCGTCCCCTTGGCCGTCCCCCCCTTGGCTGTCCCCTTGGCCACCCCTCTGGTCACCGGCGAACACATCGGGATGGCGGCGGATCATCTTGTCGGCGATGCCGCGCGCGACCGCGGCGAAGTCGAAGCGGCCGAGCTCCTCGGCCAGGCGGGCGTGATAGACCACCTGCAGCAACAGATCGCCGAGCTCGTCGGCGAGCGCGGGGAAATCCGCCCGCGCGATCGCGTCCGCCACCTCATAGGCTTCCTCGATCGTGTAGGG
>DAICZL010000179.1 GCA_027311165.1 bacterium | reverse complement strand
AGGCAGGCGAGCAGGGCCAGGGCGGCGAGGC
Organism: bacterium; assembly: GCA_027311165.1. GTDB lineage: Bacteria > Pseudomonadota > Alphaproteobacteria > Acetobacterales > Acetobacteraceae > DAICZL01. The sequence goes on along the minus strand of DAICZL010000179.1, from coordinate 4,611 downwards.
CGAGGCTGACCGGCCGGGGCAGGCCGAACAATTCGCCCACCCCGGCGATGCCGGAGAACTGCGTGAGCAGCGCGCCGAACCCGGACAGGCCCAGCGCCGCGCCCGCGAGCCAGGCCCAGCCGGCGCCGATTTCCCGTCGCACCAGCGCGATCTGTCCGAGCCCGGTGAACAGCGCCAGCCGCACCGCCAGTTCCTGCACCAGATAGAGCACCGGGATCAGCAGGAACTGCAGCAACAGCAGCCGGTAGCCCCAGCGCGCGCCGCTCTGCCCGGCGGTGATCACGCTGCCCACATCGCTGTCGGCCAGCATGGCGAGAAGACCCGGCCCCCACAGCGCGATCCCCCCGGCCGCCAGGGGCAGCGGCCTGCTCATCGCGGCTCCGCGCCGGGATCACCCGGATCGGGCCAGCGGGCGCCGCCAGATTGCTTTGTCCGCGCCCCCGGGCCAGAAAGCCCGATCAACGCCTGGGATCCGAGAGAATGGCCGAGCTTTCGCTGCAAAACAGCCGCACCCGCCAGCGCGAGCGCTTCGTCCCGCTCGATCCGGCGCATGTCCGCATGTATGTCTGCGGGCCCACGGTCTATGACCTGGCGCATCTGGGCAACGCAAGGCCGGTGGTGGTGTTCGATGTGCTCGCCCGCCTGCTGCGGCGCCTCTATACGCGCCTGACCTATGTGCGCAACATCACCGACGTGGACGACAAGATCAACGCGCGCGCCGCCGAGGCCGGCGAGCCGATCGGCACGATCACCGCCCGCACCATCGCGGAGTTCCATACCGACATGGCGGCCATCGGCGCGCTGCCACCGGACCAGGAACCGCGCGCCACTGCCCATATCGGCGAGATGATCACGCTGATCGAGCGGCTGCTGCAGACCGGCCACGCCTATGCCGCCGAAGGCCATGTGCTGTTCGCGGTCGCCAGTTTCCCCGAGTATGGCTGCCTCTCCGGCCATAGTACTGAGGAATTGCTGGCCGGCGCACGGATCGACGTGGCCCCCTACAAGCGCGATCCGGTGGATTTCGTGCTGTGGAAGCCCTCCGCGCCGGACCTGCCGGGCTGGGACAGCCCCTGGGGCCGCGGCCGGCCGGGCTGGCATATCGAATGCAGCGCCATGGCCTGGCGCTACCTGGGCGAGAGCTTCGACCTCCATGGCGGCGGCCGCGACCTGATCTTCCCGCACCATGAGAACGAACGCGCCCAGAGCCTGTGCGCCTTCCCCGGCAGCGACTTCGCCCGGGTGTGGCTGCATAACGGCATGCTGCTGGTCAACGGCGAGAAGATGTCCAAGAGCCTCGGCAATTTCCTCACCGTGCGCGATCTGCTGGCGCGCGCGCCAGGCGAGGCGATCCGGCTGCTGCTGCTGCGCACCCATTACCGTGCCGCGCTCGATTTCACCGAAGCGGGTCTGGCCGAGGCACGGCGCGAACTGGACCGCTTCTATCGTTCCCTGGAACGCCACCCCTCGGTGCCGACCGCGGAGATCCCCGCAGCCGTGCTGGATCCGCTGTGCGCTGATCTCAACACGCCGCAGGCGCTCGCCGCGCTGCATGTGCTGGCCGACGCCGCCCTGGCCGGCGATGACATCGCCGCCGGCGGGCTGCGGGCTGCGGGATCGGTGCTCGGCCTGCTGCAAGCCGATCCCGGCGCGTGGTTCCGTGGCGGTGAGGATGCCGGCCTGGTCGAGGCCGCCATCGCCGACCGGCTGGCCGCCCGCAAGGCCCGGGATTTCGCGCGCGCCGATGCGATCCGCGCCGAACTCGCCGAACAGGGCATCGTGCTGGAGGACGGACCGGCCGGCACCACCTGGCGGCGGGCGCCCGTCCATGCCGCTAGCGCGCTGAGAAGCACGGGAACGCTGACGGCAAGTCTCGGTGTCGTCGCGAATTCGGAGCCGCCGGAATGACCGGCCGCGAGCACGGCGCCGATCTCGCGCCCATCGGCAACAGCACGGTGGTGGTACTGGTCCGCCCGCAGCTCGCCGATAATATCGGCGCGGTGGCGCGCGCCATGGCCAATGGCGGGCTGTTCCATCTGCGCCTGGTCGCTCCCCGCGACGGCTGGCCCCAGGAGAAGGCCTGGCGCATGGCGTCGGGCGCGGATCGCATCCTCGATGCGCTCAGCGTGCACGACACGCTCGCCGACGCCATCGCCGACCTGCACCATGTGCTGGCCACCTGTCCGCGGCCGCGCCACATCATCAAGCCCGTGCTGACAGCCCGCGGCGGCGGTGCCGAGCTGCGCGCGATCTGCCGCCGCGGCCTGCGCGCGGGGATCCTGTTCGGGCCGGAACGCGCGGGGCTGGACAATGACGACATGGCGCAGGCCGACGCGCTGATCCGCTATCCGCTCAACCCGGCATTCATGTCGCTGAACCTGTCCCAGGCGGTGATGGTGATGGCCTATGAATGGTGGATCGCGGAAGACGACACCGCGCCGCGCGAGCTGATGACCAACGAGACCGCGATCGCCACCAAGGGCGAACTGGAGAATTTCCTGGGCCACCTGACCACACGGCTCGATGAATGCGGGTTCCTGCGCAATGCGGCCAAGCGCCCCAGCATGGTGCGCAACATCCGCCATTTCTTCCAGCGCGGCGAGGTCACTGAGCAGGAGCTGCGCACACTGCACGGCATCGTCACCGAGCTGGTGACGGCGCGCCACGAGAGGGCGCCGAGATCCGGGGCAAGGCAAGCTCAGGACCTGGCCCCCTCGGCCCATCAGGACCCTCCAGGGACCTGAGATCCCCCATCCCCTTTGGAGGATCCGCTTCCCTGGGAGCTGCGCCCTGGGGGGTATCCCCTGGAGAACAGGGACGGGGGCCGGGGCCGCGGCGGACATTCCCCCCGGGAGGCATGGCCTTGCCTTCCCCCGCGCGTTGCACGGCGCCCGCGATCGCGCTCATATCCATCGGATCGGGGCAGGGGGCTGAAATGGTCGAGGTCAAGCTGCGCAATGCCGACCTGTCGGCGGCGCTCACCGAGGCGCGGGAGGCCTATGTGGCGGCCAACCCGGCGAGCCTCGCCCGCCATATCGAGGCAGCGCTGGTCATGCCGGGCGGCAACACCCGCACGGTGCTGCACTACGCGCCCTTCCCGCTCGGTCTGGCCGGTGGGCAGGGCTGCCGGGTGCGCGATCTCGACGGCCACGAATACGTCGATCTGCTGGGCGAATTCTCGGCCGGGATCTATGGCCATTCCCACAGCCGGATCCGCGCCGCGGTCGAAGGCGCGCTGGCGGGGGGGATCAATCTCGGCGGGCACACCCTGGCCGAGGCCCATTTCGCCCGCGCCGTCTGCGCGCGGTTTCCGGCGATCGAGCGGGTGCGGTTCACCAATTCCGGGACCGAGGCCAATCTGATGGCGATCACCGCCGCGCGCGCCTTCACCGGGCGCGAGCGGATCCTGGTGTTCGACGGCGCCTATCACGGCGGGGTGTTCACCTTCGCCGGCGGCGGCAACCGGGTGAACGCGCCGTTCGAATTCGTGCTGGCCCAGTATAACGACCTGGCGGGGGCGGTGGCCGCGATCGAGGCGGAGGGCGCGCAGCTGGCTGCCGTGCTGCTCGAGCCGATGCTGGGCGGAGGCGGCTGCATCCCCGCCGACCCCGATTTCCTGCATGCCCTGCGCGCGGCGACCCGGCGCACCGGCGCGCTGCTGATCCTGGACGAGGTGATGACCTCCCGGCTCGCCCCGCACGGGCTGGGCGCGGCGCGCGGGATCACCCCGGACCTGATGACCCTGGGCAAATATATCGGCGGCGGCATGTCGTTCGGTGCCTTCGGCGGGCGGGCGGACATCATGGAGGTGTTCGACCCGCGCCGCGCCGATGCGCTGCCGCATGCCGGAACGTTCAACAACAACGTGCTGACCATGGCGGCCGGCCTGGTCGGCCTGACCGAAATCTATACCATCGCCGCGGCGGCGGAGCTGAACGCGCGCGGCGAGGCGCTGCGGGAGCGGCTGAACGCGTTGTGCCTGGACGCGGGAGCACGGCTGCAATTCACCGGGCTCGGCTCGATGATGAGCGTCCACACTCTGGCCGGCCCGATCCGTTCGCCGGCGGACGCGGCGGCGGCGGATCAGGCGCTGAAGGAGCTGTTCTTCTTCGACATGCTGGCCCATGGCGTATGGATGGCGCGGCGGGGGATGATGATCCTGTAGCTGCCCGTCGGGCAGGCTGAATGCGACCATGTGGCCGCGGCGGTAGAGGAATTCCTCTCCGCCCGGGCCGGCCTGATCGGGCGCGCGCAGTAACCGGCGGGGGGGGAGCGGATCGGCGAGTTCCTGGGGCGCCTCTGAGGGCGCGGGCTCGGCATCGGGGCTCCTCGGCGGCGCCCTCCTGCCGCCTGACTGAGCCCAGAAGTCAGCGTCCGGTCAGTCTACCGGGCTTCTATCTCGTCTCAACCGGCGCATCGACGCGTCCGGAGAGGAGACACAGATGCAGACCACCGGCACGTGGCGATCCCGGCAGATCGCGGCTCGCCTGGCGCTCAGCCTGGCTTTCGGAACCCTGGCCACGCTCGGCGTCAGCTGGCCCACGCTTGCGGATGGCGGCCATGGCGGCGGCCATGGCGGCGGCGATGGCGGCGGCGATGGCGGCGGCGGGG
>DAICZL010000177.1 GCA_027311165.1 bacterium | reverse complement strand
TGCGCCATGCACGAGCCCGAATGCGACCCGGTGCACAAGGCCACGATCATCCCCCGTGGCCGGGCGCTGGGCCTGGTGATGAGCCTGCCGGAGGGCGACCGTTATTCCAAGAGCAAGTCCAAGCTGCTGTCCGAACTGATCATGGCGATGGGCGGCCGCGCGGCGGAGGAGATCATCTTCGGCGCCGACAAGGTGAGCAATGGCGCCTCGGGCGATATCAAGATGGCGACCGACCAGGCGCGGCGGATGGTCACCGAATGGGGCATGAGCGAGCGGCTGGGCATGATCGCCTATGGCGACAACAGCCAGGAAGTGTTTCTCGGCCATTCGGTGACCCAGGCGAAGAACGTCTCGGAATCGACGGCGCGGGAGATCGACTCCGAGATCAAGACGATCATCACCAATGCCTATGGCCATGCGAGGCGGATCCTGACCCAGAACGTCGAGGAGCTGCACCGGCTGGCGCGTGGGCTGCTGGAATACGAGACGCTCAGCGGCGATGAGATCCGCGCCGTGCTGCGCGGCGAGCCGGTGATCCGCAAGGTGGTGGACGAGCCGGCGCCGGAGCAGCGCCGGGCATCGGTGCCCAATACCGGGCGGCCGGTTCCGCCGCCGGGACTGGGCGCGGCGCCGCAGCCGGGATAGAGCGACAACACGGTCCGGGGGCTCTCCGCACCCGGACCCGGCTCTGGACCAAGACGGGTATGAGGTGCCAGATCCCGTGCCTCGCGCGGATCCCGCCAGGAATTGCCGGGCCCAGGGACCGCCGGTCCCTGGCGGGTCCAGGGCAGAGCCCTGGTCTTGTCCTGATCTCAGTTCTTCTTGACCGGCGCCGAGATATGCGGCGCCGGTGCGGCAATATGGGGCGCCGGCATCGGCATGCGCTGAGCCGTCATTTGCCTCTGCATCGTCTGCGGCATCGGCGGATGCGCCTGCCCGGACGGCAGCGGTGCATGACCCGGCATGGCATGGCCGGGCTCGGCCGGCCTCTGGCCTGGCATCGTCTGACCGTAGCGGGCAGGCTCGTGCACCGCCGCCTGGGGTGCTCCGGGCGCGCTGCCCGGCGTCGCCACGCGCCCCGCGGCGGGCCGTACCAGGCTCGGCATCGGCCGCGCACCGGGGCCGGTCTGGGCGACCGCGGGATGCACCGCCGGGGTCAGCCTGGTATTGGCCAGCCCCTGGCCGCGTGGATGCGCCTGATTGGCCTGCTGCGCCAGATTGGCCGGGGCGCTGTGCCAGACATGGTCGTGTCCCCAATAGCCCCAGCCCACGCCATCACCACCGAAGGCCAGCGCCACCGCCGCCCCGCCGATCACCGCCGCGGCGATGCCGTCCACATAGGTGATGGTATCGGCCGACAGCACCGGCACCGCTGGATCAGCGATGTAGCCGGGATCGCCGGGCAGGTAATAGACCGGGAAGCTGGCGGGCGGGGGCGGCAGATAGGCCCACATACCCAGATAATTTTCCTGGGCGTAGTGCTGGATCTCGCGATAGTCGTCGGACGCGTCGGCCGTCACCTGCGCCGCGCCGTTCAGCAGCGCCGCGCGCGCCACATCGATATCCTGGGGCGTGCCGCGGGGCAGCACGCAGACGAACCGGCCCGATGGCTGCGGCTCGCAACTCACCACATCGCCCTGCGAGGCGATATAGGTCTGCAGCCCCTGGGCATAGCCGGCGCCGGCGCCTTCGATGCCATCGAGGGGAAAACTGCGGCCCAGCCCGATCAGCGTCGCGCTGTCGGCGACCTGCGGGTGCTCGATCACGATTGCCGGGGGGGCGATCGCCTGCGGCGGCCCGGCCGGAGCCAGGCCGCCAGCCACCGCCGGCTGGGCGGTGGGTGCCGCCCCGGCCAGCAACGAAGCCGGCTGCAGCGGGGCGCTGTCTTGGGTGCTGTCTGGGGTGCTGTCTGGGGCGAACGCGGCCGGGATCGCGTCCTTGTGGACATAGCCGAACGAATCGTCGGGTAGTTTGATCTGCAGCCACTCGCCGCCGGTCAGCACACCCACCACCAGCACGTTGGCGCCGGCGCGCAGCCGGCCGCGAGACTCGCCGACATCATCCGGCTGCCCCATCACCGTCGCGGCTTGGGCGATCGGATACGTGCGGTTGATCCATTCCATCACCCTGGGCGCAGTGCCCGCCTGCGTGACTATGATCGGCGGCGCGGCCTGGGGGGCTGGGGCAGCGGAGGGCTGGCCCCCTGGCGGCTGGGGCTCGGTGGAAGGCGGCGCGGCGCCGGGCGTCACGGTCATCTGCGCTGCCGACGGATCGACCAGCGGCTGCATCACGCTGATCGCC